>QKGJ01000324.1 GCA_003251275.1 Ignavibacteria bacterium | reverse complement strand
GACTTTGGCGCAACCCTCTGAAGATCACAGGAGGTATCTGGTGAATTCTATAAGATTCGCCGTATTCGTCTTGCTCTCACTTTACGTTGCTTCATCTCAGCAATCCGTCGAAGTCATCGGCCGCATCCATTTCCCTTCCCTCCTCTTCGGAAGCGACACCACCAGCGGCTCCGATTGCTGGGGGTACACTGCGCCGAACGGCACAGAGTATGCGCTTTTGGGTGTCAATGACGGCATAGCGGTGGTGAACGCCATGACCATGCAAGTCGTAACGGTGGTACCCGGGCCATCCACCGGAGATTTTCCTTACAAACATCGTGACATCAAGACCTATCGCAACTACGCATACGCTGTCGCCGAGATGACCGGTACAAATCAAGGTTTGATGATCATGGATATGCGCTATCTTCCCGACAGCGTCCATTTCGTCGGCTCGTTCTATCCCGGAGCAAACGCGCGTTCACATAATTTTACCATCGATACGACGAATGCGTTTGCCTACATTTGCCTGCAGAACTACACGGGATTCCGCATTGTAAGTCTTGCCGACCCGGAGAATCCTGTCGAAGTAGGCTCCGTAACCACGCCGAACATCCATGACGTGTATGCGCGCAACGATACGGTCTGGGTCGCCGAGGGATACAGTCCGACGTTTTCCATGTACGACGTTTCCAACAAGACCTCACCGCAACTGATCCTGCGGTACACCATCCCCTCTGCAGGATACGTTCATAACATCTGGCCGACCGATGACGGCAGATATGCGATCACCACGGAGGAGACGGCTTTCAAGACGGTGAAAATCTGGGATGTCTCGAATCCTTCGAACGTAACGTTAGTCGGACAATACCTCGGCCCGAACAATCTTGCGCACAACGTACAGGTGAAAGGAGACGAGGTGTACATCTCTCATTATGAGTCAGGCATCACTGTTGTGAATATTGATGATCCGTCCAACCCGGTAGAGATTGGACGCTTCGACACATTCCCTAGGGGTGAATCGCCAAACTTTCATGGATGCTGGGGCGCATATCCGTACACGGCAAATGGGTACTTCTACGCGAGCGATATCGAGGGATATCTTACCGTGCTGCGATTTGCTCCGACATCTGTGCGAACGGTGCTCGGAACACATCCAACGGCATTCGAACTCGAACAAAATTATCCAAACCCATTCAATCCATCGACAACAATCCGGTTTCACATTACAGAGGCGGGATTAGTGAAACTCCGCGTCTGTGACATGCTCGGGAGGGAGATTGGTACGATTCTCAATGAGAAGCTGGCAGCCGGGACATATGAAAAGGTATTTTCGGCATCGGGACTCGCGAGCGGATTGTACATGCTGCAGTTGGAATCCAACGGAAAAAGACAGACCCGACAAATGACTCTGTTGCGGTAATCTTCTTTATCGATTTTGTGTGAACAGGCCGGGTTCCATCCCGGCCTTTCTCATTGTCATGGGCTGAGGTTGATTGTCTCGCCTGACTCCCCTATCTTATCGTCGTCCGCAGTTCATTTCACAACCCCTCCGAGGTAGCAATGATGAAATCGAGTATTTTGCTTTGGTGTGCTATGATTGTCGCAGGATGTGCACAACCGCATAAGGAGTCTTCTGATTTGGAAGGAAAAATCAAGCGTTTCGCCCCCATTGAAATCACCGCCGATGCTTCGAAGCTCTCGCCCGGCAACAGGCAGGCGCTGGACAAGATTATCGAAGCCTCCCGTTATATGGACAAAATTTTCACCCGTCAGGTATGGAGCGGGAACGAGACATTGAGAACGAAGCTGGAAGGCGATACTTCTCCGCAAGGTCTCCTCAGAATGAAGTACTACAACATCAACATGGGTCCATGGTCAACGCTGGATCATGACGAGCCGTTCATCGAAGGAGTCCCGAATCCCCGACCGCCGGGCGCAAACTACTACCCCGAAGACATGACGAAGGATGAATTCTCGGCCTGGGAAGCAGGACTCACCGAAGAGGATCAGAAAAAGGCAAAGGGGTTCTTTTATACCATCCGCCGGGACGGAAATAACAAACTCATGCTTGTCCCCTACTCTGAAGAATACAGGGGATTGCTCGACCCGGCCGGCGAGCTGCTGCGCGAAGCGGCAGAGCTGACGGATAACGGATCGCTTCGTGAATACCTCAATGCCAGGGCGGATGCGTTTACGAGCAACGATTATTACGAGAGCGATGTTGCGTGGATGGACCTGGACAGCCCAATCGACGTCACGATCGGTCCGTACGAAGTCTACATGGACAAGTTATTCAATTACAAAGCCGCGTTTGAATCGTTCATCACTCTCAGGAATGACGAGGAGACAGCCAAGCTAGGCATGTTCTCATCGCAATTGCAGATGCTCGAAGATAACCTTCCCATCGATGCCAAGTACCGGAATCCAAAGCTGGGTGCATCCGCTCCGATACGTGTTGTCGATGTTGTGGTGGTTGGAGGAGAAGCGCGTGAGGGAGTGCAAACTGCGGCGTACAATCTTCCAAATGATGAACGCGTCACGCGCGAAAAAGGAAGCAAGCGGGTAATGTTGAAGAATGTGCAGGAGGCAAAGTTCAAGAGGATCCTCCTCCCCATCTCCGCAGTGGTCATCAATGAGAAACAGCGTCCATCGATTTCTTTCGAACCCTTCTTTACCCATATCCTTGCGCATGAACTGATGCACGGGCTTGGTCCGCACACGCTTACCAAAAACGGCAAGCAGACGACGGTCCGACAGGAGATGAAAGAACTCAGCTCCGCCCTGGAAGAGGCTAAAGCCGACATCTCAGGCTTGTGGGCGTTGCAATTCTTGATGGACAAAGGAATCGTCAGTAAGGAGATGGAAGAGCAGTTGTACGTCACGTACCTCACAGGCATGTTCCGCTCAGTGCGGTTCGGCATCAATGAGGCGCATGGCAAAGGCGTCGCTGTGCAATTCAATTATCTTACTGATGAAGGCGCGTTCGTCTATGACGCAGGGAGCGGGATGTTCTCAGTGGATATTACAAAAATCAAAGAGGGGGCGCGAACGCTTTCGGGTATGATCATGACTATTCAGGCAGAAGGCTCCTATGATAAGGCGAAGGCGCTGTTTGATAAATATGCCGTTGTCCGGGAACCGATGCAGAAAGCGCTGGACAGGCTGAAGGATGTTCCAGTCGACATCGCCCCGGTCTATCCTCTCGCGAGCAAGTAGATGAATTCAGTGAAGGGAAAAATCGTCTGCATCACTGGCGCGAGCAGCGGGATTGGTGCTGCTTGCACGGAGGAGTTTGCAAGGAACGGCGCATCGCTCCTCCTCCTCGCGCGGCGGCAGGAACGCATTGAGGCGACCGCCAAATCTCTTGCCAATAAATACCAGGTGCGGGCGCTGGCACTTGCCCTTGATGTACAGAAGCAACCGGAGGTCGAGCGCCTCTTTGACTCGCTCCCAGCAGAATGGAAAAAGATCGACATCCTCGTCAACAATGCAGGCCTTAGTCGGGGACTGGATAAACTCCACGAGGCGAAGATCGGTGATTGGGAGGAGATGATCGATACCAACATCAAGGGACTTCTCTATGTCACGCGTGCCGTCCTCCCTTTGATGGTGGAGCGGAATGAGGGACACGTCATTCACATCGGCTCAATCGCGGGGCGACAAACGTATCCGGGTGGGAACGTTTACTGCGCAACGAAGCACGCAGTCCTTGGTCTCACCCACGCAATGAAGATGGACCTGCTCGGGACGAATGTGCGCGTCAGCAGTGTTGATCCGGGTCTGGTAGAGACGGAATTTTCCTCGGTGCGATACCGGGGAAATGAGGAACAGGCAGCAAAGGCGTACGCAAACACCACCGTGCTGCAGCCCGCGGATGTTGCTGAGATTGTGTTGTTCTGCGCAACGCGACCGCCGCATGTCAACATACTCGAAACAGTCGTCCTTGCGACGAAGCAGGCATCGGCTTCAATGGTTCACCGAACTGCGCCGGCATAATGTCTGATTTGTATCTCTTCAACGACGAAAACATTTTCGAGCAACTCAAGACCGCGCCCTTTACCCTCGGGTATTACACGTTAAAGTTTTACGTGAAAGATGGAAAACCATTCAACAAGCCTACCGGGACGGTTGAAGAGTTCTTCCTTTATCCTTCAGGCGGAACGCTACGCGATCGTTCGTTCAATATCGTGTTCTATGATTCCCGCTTCGACACGTACCGTGGATTCAAGCCACCACATCTCCAACGTCAAGGAAATACATAGGCCAACAGAAAATTTCAAGCACCGGAGGATGAAATGAAACAAAAGGGGAAGTTCCTGCTCGGCACCCGGGACGAATTTTCGGAATACCTGCAAGACAATACCTTCACCCGGGTCATTGAACTTATCCAAAACCACCACACCTATATCCCGGCCTATAAACATTTCAAGGGAGATAATCACTTTGCGTTGCTGGAGGGCATGGAGCGGTCGCATCTGGAGCGGGGGTTCAGTCAGATCGCGCAAAACCTCACCACCTTTCCGGACGGACTCATCGCTGTCTGCCGGCCGTTCGATATGATCCCCGCCGGCATCAAGGGGGCAAACAGCAAAGGGATCTGCATTGAACATGTTGGATGTTTTGATATTGGCGGCGATCAGATAAGCGCTGAACAGAAGACGACGATTGTCTTCGCCAATGCTTCACTCTGTGCAAGGTATGTGCTGACCCCCACTGAATTCTCGATCGTCTATCATCATTGGTATGATCTTGTCACCGGCAAGCGAACCGACGGGACCGGTTCAACCAAATCGTGTCCGGGAACGAATTTCTTTGGCGGAAACGGGATCACTGCGGCCAAGCAGAATTTTATCCCTCTCGTTGAAGCTGATCTTGCGAAGATTACCCATTTCAAAGCGGGCGCAACGACGGATCCTCAACTGCCCCAGGGTCTCGTTACCGCAACCTCGCTGGTCGTCCGCACAGGGCCGGCGACTTCCCATAAAAGGGTCACAAGCCTCAAGAAAGGAACGATCGTGGCCATATACCAGGAGAAGAAAGGCTGGATGAGAATTCATCCCGACAAACAGTGGGTGTCGGGAAAATACATCGAGAAAATCAATCCATGACGGGATTTGGGTTTTGACAGTTTTCGTCTTGCTTCTCAGTATTTTTGGAACCGTACACCTTCTCCGGCGGTTCAGGTGGATCGGCGAATCTTCCACGCGCGAAAGAGGTCGCGTTGCAATGGGAATTACGTTTATCATCACCGGATTTCTGCACTTTGTGGCGCCCGGGAAGTATCTTCTTATGATGCCAGGTTTTGTTCCCTTTCCGCTTGTCCTGATTTATATTAGCGGAGTTCTGGAAATGGCTGGTGGCGTGTTGCTCCTGCTGAAATCTCAATCCCGCAAAGCCGCGTATGCTCTCGTCATTCTCCTCCTTCTCATCTTCCCGGCAAATATCTACGTTGCGATCGAGAATGTGCAACTTGGCGGATATATGAGCTCTTCCTTTTACCAATGGGTACGACTCCCCTTTCAGTTTCTTCTTATCTGGTGGGCCTTGTGGTGCTCGAAACCGATTGGGAATACTCAATGACGTTCACTGATTTTCATAAGAGTCTCAGCGAACTCTCCCCACCGGAGGAAATAAGTCAACCGTTACTGGCATTGTGGTACGACGGTCATGGCGACTGGAAGTCCGCACATGAAACGGCACAGGAGATTTTGGATATCACCGGCTCACGCATCCATGCTTATCTCCACCGCAAAGAGCGCGATCTTTCCAACGCATCGTATTGGTATGCCCGTGCTGGCACTGTAATGCCTGCAAAGTCGCTTGAAGCAGAGTGGAATGATCTTGTTCAAATGCTCCTCAATGATTAGCAAGAGGAGCCGGGCATGAGTGCTGTGGTTGATGAGATCGAATCGATATTCGCCCCGCAGAGTCCACTCTCTTTTTCTCATGGCTATGAATACCGAACTCAACAGCGAGCCATGGCAACATATGTGGCTGATGCTATTGAAGAGAACCATCATCTCTTGATCGAGGCCCCTACGGGGGTCGGCAAGTCGCTCGCCTACCTCCTTCCGGCAGCATTGGTTGCCGTCCGCGATGAACGCAAGGGAGTAATCTCGACCCATACAAAAAATCTCCAGGACCAGCTCTTTTCCAAAGACATTCCCATCGTGGAAAATCTCCTTGAAGTTCCTCTTCGAACCGCGGTCATGAAGGGACGAAGAAATTATCTCTGCTCCACCCGGCTTCGTCATGTTCTCTCCCACGCTGGAACCCTTCTGGAATCGAAAGACGACGAGCATCTCCAACGGATTGCAGGATGGGCCAAATCCACCAAAAGTGGAGATATTGAAAAGCTCGGATTTGTTCCCTCCGCCAGACTCTGGCAACAGATCTGCAGCGAGCAAGAGATTTGTACTCCTCGCAAGTGCGGCATGGACTGTTTCTACCAACGTGTGCGGGACCAGGTACGCAATGCACATATCGTGATCATGAACCACGCATTGTTCTTCACACTGCTGCCGGAAGAGAATGGTGACGACGGCGTTCTCTTTCAGAACGATTTTGTAATCTTTGACGAGGCACAGACGGTTGAAGCTGCTGCCGTTAATTGTTTTGAGGAGCGTCTTTCCTTCAATACTGTGCTCGGCACGCTCCACCGGGCCTTCAATTCAAGAACCAAGAAGGGTCTCCTGTCCCGACTCAGGCAGCCACAGCGAAATACATTTCTTAGCGCGGAAAAGGCGGCGGAAGATTTTTTTGGAAATCTCCGCCTTGCCGTTTCATCGGGTGGGGAGCGGGATGCGCAAAAGGAATTCCGTGTTACATCGCCCGGGATAGTTCCGAACAATCTTGAGCAACCCCTGGACGAAATACAATTACTCTTGGAAAAGAAGGAAAAAATCGCAGATGAAACAGAAGCGACAGAGCTCAATGCAATTCGCAACTCCCTTTCTCGTATTCAGAACACGGTGGAAGTATTTTTGAGCCAGAAGGAACCGTCACATTGCTACTGGGTTGAGATGAAAGATGAACACTCGTCGCTGTGTTACGCGCCTGTTGAAGTCGCCGACCTTCTGCGAGAACGTTTGTTTCGAAAGAACACAACCGTCGTCATGACAAGCGCAACCCTCTCCGTCAACGGGAGTCTGGATTATTTCAGGCAACGGATCGGTGCCGACGATGCGGAGACTCGCATCCTTGACTCTCCTTTTCCCCTCGATAAGCAAATGCGATTGTGCGTGCCGATGGGAATGCCTGGACCTGATGAGGCCGGGTACTCAGCAGCGCTTCCCTCGTGGATTCTCCATAGCGTTGAACGATCGAAGGGAGGCGCTCTTGTGCTCTTTACGAACACACGGCTGATGAAGGAAGTCGCAGAAAAAGTGAGAGATGAAATTGAATCTCACGGGTTGCGGCTCCTTGTTCAGGATGGGCGAATCTCGCGGAATGTCCTGCTTGAAGTTTTTCGCAAAGATGTTCACTCGGTCCTTTTCGGTTTGGAAAGTTTCTGGAGCGGCATTGACGTCCCCGGAGAATCGTTGCGTCACGTCATTATCATCCGACTTCCATTTCCGGTTCCGTCACATCCGATGAGTCAAGCGCGGATGGAACTTCTGACCGGTCGGGGAGAAAATTCCTTTACCTCGTATGCTCTACCGGAGGCAATTCTGAAATTTCGACAGGGGGCGGGACGGCTTATCAGAAAAAACTCCGACTCCGGCGTTATTACGATTCTCGACAGTCGCGTCATGTCCCGATCATACGGTCGAAGTTTTGTTTCGTCGCTCGCACGATGCCCTGTTGATATCATGCGGCCCGATGGATCGTTGGAGGAGTGGATCGAACCCTCGCCCTAAGTCTGGCCACAGAACGGATTCGTGTTGGTTTTTCAAGGGTTTTTTTGTTTTTTGTGTTTGAATATTCGGTGGAATGTGGTATCTTCTCATCGAATTTATCACCATGGATAGAATGACAAGGCTATCCCCCACCTATAACAACCTTTAAGGAGGTCCCATGGCAAAAGCCATGTCAAAGTCGGCAGTCGTTTCACACTTTGCACAGAAGTTCGATTTGAAGAAAAAAGAAAGTGCGAGCTTCTTCGAAGAGCTGGCTTCGCTCGCATACCGAGAAGCGAAGAATTCTTTCACGATTCCCGGTATCGGAAAACTGGTTCTTGTGAACCGCAAGGCACGTCTTGGACGGAATCCGAAAACTGGCGAGACGATCCAGATCCCGGCGAAGACCGTTGTCAAGTTCCGCATTGCGAAGGCAGCGAAAGAAGCTATTCTGAAGAAGTAGCTCCGCTTCGTTTCACCTCACAGCAGCAAACATCCCGCATGTGCGATGCCTGGCAATGCGGGATGTTTCATTGAGTACATCACCACACCCGCGCGCAACCTGCACCGAACCTACGCCAGATCGCGAACCCTGCTTCGTTGAATGTCGGTAGGGGGTTTTGTACATTCTTCAGTGAAGACACACTCTGAAATTCATCAATGAAGAAACTCCTTAAGAATCTCGGTCCTGTTGAACAGGCTCAAATTGTCGCCTCCACGGCCGTGATTGTCTCGATGATAACCATCCTTTCGGCCATGGTCGCCACCGGGCAATCTCCGCGCTTGATGGATTTCATCAGCATCCTGACAGTAGGGTTGATCGGATTTACCAGCGTGTATTTTTCCCTGAGTTACAGTCGACAGCTTGATGAACAACGTCGGGAATTGATTGCGATTAATACCCTGGCCGAAGCAGTGAATCGGGTTGTGGAGCTGGATTTTGTACTCCGGACAGCTCTCGAGAAAGCCACCGATCTTTTGAACATCCGCCTGGGGTGGATGTACACTATTGAACATGAGATGCCTGTCCTGAAATGCAAGAAAGGCACGGAGAAGGAATTCTTTGCCCTTCTCGGCGGCCAGACTGATTCTCCCATGACATGGCTGCCTCAGCTCCATGTACAACGCGAGAGAACAAAGCATGCGGGCGGAATGGCGCCGAACCTGAAGGATCTCGGCATTCAGGCGTGGGTTTCCGTGCCGCTTAAAGCAAAAGAGACAATCAGCGGGGCAATGATTCTTGCGGCAGAAGACCATGATGCATTTACGCCGAAACAACTCGAACTCTTGAGCTCATTCGCTAACCAGATTGGCGTCGCAATGCACAACGCGCTTCTCTTTCAGAAACTAAAGGCATCGGAAGGGCGGTACGCCGATCTCTTCGAAAACACCCCTGATATCTACCTGAATATCGACCGAAAGCAGATTGTGATTCAATGTAATGCCCTGGGAGCAGCCATGCTGGGGTGGACCAGAGACGAGATCGTTGGCCGACGATTTGATTCGTTTTTCCTGCAGGATGCACAACAGTCGATTCGCGATCGAATCGCTTCGATGTTTGAAGAGGGCGCGGAGTTGAAGAACCTCGAACTCCGTATGACCCGGAAATCGGGTGACGCATTTGAAGTGAGTCTCAATTCGACGCTTGTTCTTGACGCAAAGGGAACACCGATTAATGCAAGGATTGTTGCCCGCGATATTTCAGAATACAAGAAGATGGAGGCGGCTCTTGTTCATGCACAAAAAATTGATAGCATCGGTGCCCTTGCCGGCGGGATCGCCCATGATTTCAACAACATTCTCTCCTCCGTTCTTGGGTCCGCATCTATTATCCGTCGCAGATCGGAAGAAAACTCAAAGATTTCAAAGTACGTCGAGATCATCGAGAGTGCGGCGCGACGCGGCTCTTCGTTGACACGCCAGCTTCTTACCTTTGCGCGCAAAACGGAGACGTTTATTCAGCCAATGAACGTGAATGCGGTCGTGGGCGAGACGCTGGAACTCTTCGCTCGCGGCATTGATAATCGAATTGAGTTGCACACCGAATTCACCGAAGAACCCTGCGAGGTGCATGGAGATACAGGACAGATTCAACAAGCCCTTCTCAACCTGTTCCTTAATGCGCGTGAGGCGATGCCCGATGGAGGAACACTGACGGTTCGTTCAACAATGACTGTCGCAGACGCCCGCACTGCAAGTCAGTTTACCTCCGTCAAACCCGGACCTTTCATTCGGCTCGATATCTCCGATACAGGCGTGGGAATGGACAAAGCGCGTCTGAGCAGATTGTTCGATCCGTTTTATTCGACGAAGGAACTGGCCCATGGACTGGGCCTCTCGGTGGTGTATGGTGTAGTGCAAAATCATGGCGGGTTCGTGACCGTCGAAAGCGAGCCTGGCAAAGGGACTGTGTTTTCGATCTACTTACCAAAAGCGCCTCCCAAAAACGAGTCCCGTACCCGCGAAAGGCGTCAACAGCTTCCCAAGGGAAAAGAAAACATTCTGGTTGTTGATGACGAGGTGGGGGTTTCGGAAATCACGCGCGATATGCTGGAAGAATTGGGCTACAGCGTAACGGTGGTCCATGACGGCGCCGCGGGAGTAAACGCATACCGTTCGCGCCAGGCTGCAATTGATCTCGTGCTTGTGAGCGGTTCATTGCACTCCGACGGCGAGAAGGAAGCACGTTTTCATTTCCGGGAGATGAACGCTAATCTTCCCATGATTATCCTTACCGGGTACGGCAATGCACCTATTGAAACATCCTCACTCGATGAACGCCGGGAGATAGTCCTCCGGAAGCCATTCCAGATCGACGATCTCGCACTGAAGGTGCGGCAGGTGCTTGATGCACGGATCGGACTCTCATAACTGCATGGAAACACTTGGCACATATTTGAAGAAGGCGAGAGTCGACCAACATCTGTCGCTCACGGATATTTCAACGCAGACAAATATCAGCGTGCAATATCTTGAAGCGATTGAGCGTGACGATTTCGCCGCGTTGCCCGCAACATATATGCGCGCCTTTGTCCGTGAATATTCCCTCCTTGTCGGGTTGGATCCGAAAGAGACGCTCGCGCGCTTTCCCGATGGGGCGGGAGCGCCACACCATGGCAAGCCGATCACTCATGCGCCTGAAATCACAAAGGAAGATCGTTCGGATCACGAGAAAGTTGGCGCGCGTGGTTGGGTCAGCGATAATCCGTGGTTCGCTCGCGGGGCGCTCATGATCGTCTTGGTCGGAACTCTTGCGTTTGCGCTTTGGTACGCCGTCAAAAATGATTCTCCTTCGCCGCCATCGGAAATCCCGTTCCAAAGCGTCGTCAAGGAAAACGAGGCACGGATCGCCCCTCCGATGGAGTCGGCAAAAGCGAAGCTGGATACAGCAGCACATGACACGCTTCACCTTTCGGCTGTTACGCTTGATACAGTGTGGATGCAGATCGTAATCGACAATGGTGAGCCACAGGAGTACATTTTTTATCCGAACAGGACGTCCCGCTGGACTGCGTTGAACCGATTTGTTGTGACGCTCGGAAATGCAGGCGGCATCTCGTTTTCGTTGAATGGAAAAAACCTCGGTACGCTCGGAAAGCCCGGGGTGGTCATCCGCAACCGCGAATTGACGCACAGCATACTCGCTGCCCGCGCATCGAACTAACTCGCTCCGCATGAGTTCACCCTCAACAGAAATCGTACGGCGGGCATCATTACTACGCCAGAAGATTCTTGATCACGATTATCACTATTATGTCAAGGCCGAACCAACGATCAGCGACGAAGCGTATGACGCCTTGCTGCGTGAGCTTCAACTCATCGAAGAGGAGTATCCGGATCTCCGCACGGAGGATTCTCCAACACAAAGGGTGGGAGGCGAACCGACAAAGGAGTTTCCTTCGGTCATCCACCAGCCGCCAATGCTCAGCCTTGCGAATTCCTATTCGGAAGACGATATTCGTGAATTCGATAAGCGAATTCGAGGACTTCTTGGAAATGAAAAACCGGTTTACGTTGCAGAGTTGAAGATTGACGGGGTCGCGATCAGCTTGCACTATACGGAAGGCGTATTCCGACAGGGAGCAACACGAGGTGACGGCGCGCGGGGCGACGACATCACCGCAAATCTGAGGACAATTCGCTCACTTCCTCTTCGGTTGAGGTCAACATCGAAAAGGCCTCCTACTATCCAGGTTCGTGGCGAGGCCTTCATGCATAGGGAAGACTTCGAGAACATGAACAGTCAACGTGTTGCAGCTGGTGAACAATCATTCATCAACCCACGGAACTCGACGGCGGGAACATTGAAAATGCAGGACTCACGGATCGTGGCGTCACGTCCGATTCGTTTCTACGCCTATGCACTCCATTCGGATTCTTCAGCCGGAAAAACTCACTATGAGAATCTCACAATGATGCGAAGCATGGGACTTCCGGTCAACGAACACACGACGCGATGTAACGCCATCCAGGAAGTGATCGAGTACTGGAAGCGATGGGAGGAGCGGCGCGACACGCTTCCGTATGATATTGATGGTGTTGTCATAAAGGTGGATTCCCTCCGGCATCAGGAACAACTTGGCTCGATTGCCAAAAGTCCCCGCTGGGCTATTGCCTTCAAGTTCAAATCCCGTAAAGCTGAAACTGGCCTGAAAGGAATCAGTTTCCAGGTTGGTCGTACGGGGACAATCACGCCAGTAGCAGAACTGGAGCCGGTCTTTGTCGGCGGCTCTACCGTCAGTAGGGCAACCCTTCACAATAGCGATTACATCGCGGAACTTGACCTCCGGGTAGGAGACACTGTTGTTGTAGAAAAAGGGGGAGATGTTATCCCGAAGGTGTCTGCGGTTGTTCTCGGCAAGCGACAAGGACGGGCAAAGCAGTTCTCGATGCCGACCCGCTGCCCGGAGTGCAAAACGGAATTACACCGACCGCCGGGCGAGGCAAACTACTTTTGCGAAAACGCCCAATGCCCTGCGCAGGTGCGCGGCCGCATTGAACACTGGGCGCACCGCGGTGCAATGGATATCGAAGGTCTTGGCGAGGCTGTTGTCAATCAACTCGTCAGCCTCAAACTTGTGAACAATGTGGCGGACCTCTATTCGCTTCATGACCATCGTGAACAATTGTTGGAACTGGATCGATGGGGAGAGAAGAGCGTTGCTAATCTGCTTGAAGGAATCGAAAAAAGCAAGGCACAGCCGTTTCATCGGACGGTGTTCGCGCTTGGCATTCGCCACGTCGGTGCGAGCGTTGCCAGAATCCTGGCCGATCGTTACCATTCCATCGAGCAACTGCAACAAGCGTCGGAAGAGGATCTCCAGAGAATATCAGGTGTTGGCCCGCGGATCGCCGAGTCCATTGCACATTTTCTTCAGGACAAACAGAACAGCGCAATGATCCGCCAATTGCGTAATGCAGGTGTCGCCTTTGCGACACAGGCACAACCCGACGAAGGCCGTTTGTCGGGCAAACAATTTGTCCTCACGGGAACGCTCTCTTCCTGCACGCGCGAAGAAGCAAAAGCAATGATCGAGAAGAACGGGGGCGTCGTCGCATCAACCGTGAGCAAGAAGATCCATTTTGTTGTGGTTGGAAAAGAGGCCGGATCAAAATTACAAAAAGCCCGCTCCCTGGGAATCCCGACATTATCAGAAAACGATTTCTTAACGATGGTGCGCTCATAACATGTTCCTTTCTCTCCGACATCTTGTGGGAGTGTACTCTGCCCGCATTCATTTCCGCAAATCCCGTGAAAGGATTGTTTCTTTCACGGAGAGTATTTCGAACGCACGCCAGGTCTTGTTGCTGATCCCGTTTGGCGATCCGCATCAGGAAGGAATCAAACTCATTGTGGAAGCCTTGAAGCAGAGCGTTCGCGACAATCGAATCACCGTTGTGTCAAGCCATCATGCAACGCTTGCCATTCGCGAGCTTCCGCACTGTGAGTTCATTCACATACTTCCGACTGAGATCAATGGCATTCTTGTTCCACGCCTCGAGGTGCTCGAACGAATTCGGAAAAAACAATACGATGTGGCGATTGACCTTGGCCTTGACTTCGTGCTCCCCTCGGGGTATATTGTGAAGGAAAGTCGCGCCCGAGTTCGCATCGGATTTGCTCGCAATCATGCAGAGAAGTTTTACAACCTCCTGATACAGCCGGGTGCCGGAAACAGTTCAAAGTCTCACTATGAGCAGATGGCAGCTTGCCTGCAGATGTTCTAA
>QKGJ01000372.1 GCA_003251275.1 Ignavibacteria bacterium | reverse complement strand
GCCGTTCCGCTTGTCGATAATGCTCTTCACCCACCCGCTTTCTGGATCTATAGTGAGTGAGAAGTACTCATTCTCGAGTGCTGATTTGGTGATTTTCAGAGTTGAAAGAGGGGGGGCTGATGTTGTTCTTCGAAGAACGAATGTGGCATAGCCAAGAGAAGGAATCGTCGGTTTGAAAATGATTTCCCGTTCATACAGTCCAGAAGAAACCGTTTGCGATGGAAGTTCCCTTCCCTTCACATCGAACACCGCATATCCATCTGTTTCTCCTGCCGGTAGTTTCACTTTCACGACGCTGGTTCGTTCCCAAGTAAGGGGATTAAAAAGAACAACTGGTATTCCGCTTTTGATCGAAGATGTGTTGATGTTTTCCGTTATGTCCTCATTTGCATCTATGTATACCTCACGAATACCGGAGCCGGGAAGGATATCGTGGAATTGATTGAACAATGCTTTACGCCACGCGGCTTCAAGATCCGGGCCGTTATATGGACGACCGAATAGTGAGGCTATTGTGGAAAATTCTTCTGCATTTGTGAGGAGTGACTCGCTTGCCCTGTTGCGCTCTTTCATCTTCGCTTGAGTCGTGTAAGTCCCCCGATGGTATTCGAGGTACAACTCATCCTTCCACACTGGAACGGACGAAAGATCCTGGGCTTTCAACCACTCAAGATATGATCGGCTGGTTCCATGCTCGATGTTCGGGAAAATATCGAGGGTCTTCAATCTGTCGATACGCGAAAGCATCTCCAGGGACGGGCCTCCACCGTGATTGCCCACGCCAAACAACATTAGCATTCGGGTGAAACCGGTGTTGGATTCAAATTGCCGCAGCCAGTCGATCAGCTGGAATGGGTTATCAACAGTATTCACATAGTCGAAGGGGAAGTAGCTAAGTATCCTGGATCCTTCCGGAGACTCCCACCAGAAGACCCTGTAGGGAAAAACATTGGTGTCATTCCACCCGATTTTTTGTGTAATGAATGCATCAATGCCGGCGCTTTTGTAGAATTGTGGCATGTTCCAATTGTAGCCGAATGAATCCGGGTTCCATCCGACCTTCACATCGACCCCAAACTTGTTTCTGAAGTATCGTTTCGCGTAAAGCAGATGTCTCGCCCATGACTCGCCTCCGGGAAGATTGCAGTCAGGCTCTACCCACATGCCACCGGTAACTTCCCAACGACCTTCATTAATCCGTGACTTGATTTGCTCGAAGAGCGGTGGCGCGAAGCGCTCCATCCAATCGTAATATGCTGCGGCGCTCTGTGTATAGGTGAAGTCCGGCCGGGCGTTCATCATATTCATCACGGAGGAAAATGTATTTCTGCATACCTCGATAGTTTCTCCCTTGCGCCAGAGCCAGGCAGCGTCGATGTGAGCGTTGGAAGTGAAGAACACGGTGAAGCGGTGCGCGAAATCTGCAACAGGTTTCAGCCGGGTTCGGGCACTCTCGATTGATGATTTGAAGGTACCAACGTCGCCTCTCTTCAGTGCATCCACATTTACCGCCAACGCGGCTGCCTGCAGAAGTTGGGTGAGTTCTCGTTTTTCCGACTTGCTGAATCGAGATTTGTCAATGCCGGGGTCTTCCTTGCGACGTGCGTTAGTCTGATACGTGTCAAAACTCAGGAGCTTCTGCCCGATCCTCAGGCTCAGGGAAAAGTCTTCTATCGTCTGCCGAAGATCGGATGATGCATGAGATTGGATTCTTGCTCTGATCAGACGCAGGGGTCCACCTGTGTTTATTGCTTTAATCGCAAGCAAAAACCTCTGCCCCGGTTTTGCATCGTTTGTCAAGAGGAAGTCGCCATTCCATGGAAAATGACCTTTGCTCTCTCCATTGACCCAAAGATATCCGTAGTCATCAACAGAAACGAGAAATCTCACCGGCCCTTTGAGCGGTTGACCGAGCACTTGCGTCGGCAGCTCGATTTCCTTTCTCATCCAGCATGAATCTGGGTAGATGGACTGGTTAAGGGCAAGAGTAAGCCAGCCGCTGTCGTCGAATCCAATCGCTGAGGGGTTACCGGAGAAGTCGGTGCTGTATTTCCAATTGTTCAGGGAACCGTTGCTGAGGAAGTCAAGCTCCTCAACGAGACGATCCACATTCGACTGTGAATGGACTGTTCCAGCAAAGAGAAGGAAGGTGGCAAGAACATAATGATACTTCATAGCTGTCTCTCTTTTCAGTAGAAGAAATTCACTCAGCCACGAGCGGACAGATGGAGGGTTCGTATGACAGGGAATGAACTTAATGATCTTACGGAACGCGAAAGGTAAAGTCAACAGAAGGTAGTAAAGGCTTCTTTTCATGAATACGTTTTCCCCTCTCACTCAAGCGTGCATTAACTCGCGCCTCGACAATAACTTTGTGTGTTCGTATTTCCAGCCGGTTCCGATTCTAACGATTGAGCCATCGAGGGGATTTCCTTCGCCGAGTATTCAGACAAGCTTATCCTATTTGCGTTGGCTGTCTGACGGTTCCTTCTTGCATCCATTGACTTCGGGACTGACGCTGATTATATTTATCAAGAGAGTTTGGGAGAGGAATCTCTACTATGCCGATCTCGCCTCTCAAGAAACGCGTTGTCCATTACCATAGTCGCGTACGGGCGGAGAGGAAGAAGAAATCAGTTCCTACCTACTTGCTGCTCCACCCGGCCAAGTTGTTCCTTCACACAACTCAATGTTCAACTGATTAGCACATCCTTGTGGGGCCGCGATAGCCTTTTGCAGTAGTTCGTGACCGATGCATTTCGCGCAAGAGATTCAAGAACTCTTCCTTACAACAAGAGTGATTCTCTTCCCCTGCAAAGAAGAAAGGAGTGTCATGCCTAACAATAGCATTACTGTAACAGACTCAAAGACCGGAAAGCAATTTCAGATTCCAAAAGAGATGGTCATGCCAGATCATTTGACGGTTATCGATAGTCGGACTGGGAAGGATTACTTGCTGCCCATTTCTAACGGTACGGTCAGGTCGATGGATTTGCGGCAGATTAAAGTAGACGCTGAGGATTTCGGCCTTATGATGTACGATCCCGCCTTCATGAATACCGCTTCTTGTAAGAGCCTCATCACCTTCATTGATGGTGAGAAAGGTATTCTTCGGTACCGTGGATATCCAATTGAACAGCTTGCAGAAAAAAGTACCTTCCTGGAAGTTGCATACCTTCTCATCTACGGTGAGCTTCCGAACAAGAAGCAGTTGGAGGAGTGGACCCACAATATCACCATCCATACAATGCTGCATGAAAACATCAAGAAATTTATGGAGGGATTCCATCCTGATGCGCATCCAATGGGAATGCTGATCAGCACGGTTGCCGCGCTTTCAACATTCTATCCGGACGCCAAGAATATCTTTGATGACGAATCGCGAAAACTACAAACCTATCGACTCATCGGAAAACTCCCGACAATTGCCGCGTACGCATATCGTCACCGACTCGGTCTGCCATATGTATATCCGGACAACGACCTGAGTTACACCGGTAATTTCCTCAACATGATGCGCAAGATGACAGAGTTGAAGTATTCTCCTGATCCTGTATTGGAAAGGGCATTGGATGTACTGTTCATTCTGCATGCGGATCATGAGCAAAACTGCAGCACCAACACGATGAGGGGGATCGGGAGCTCGCACCCGGATCCATTTGTTGCCACGGCAGGTGCTGCTGCCGCGCTCTTTGGCCCGCTGCACGGAGGCGCGAACGAACAGGTGCTGACCATGCTTGCCGAAATCGGATCGAAGGAAAAGGTGCCGGAATTCGTGAAGCGCGTGAAATCGGGTGAAGGCGTGAAACTAATGGGCTTCGGCCACCGCGTGTACAAGAACTATGATCCTCGCGCGAAAATCATCAAGGAAATCGCAGATCAAGTGTTTGAAGTGACCGGCAGGAATCCACTGCTTGACATTGCAATCGAACTCGAGAGGATTGCGTTGCAGGACGATTACTTCGTCAAGCGCAAACTCTACCCTAATGTCGATTTCTATTCGGGCATAATCTACCAGGCAATGGGTCTTCCGACCGACGCGTTTACGGTTTTGTTTGGTATCCCGAGAACGGCTGGATGGATTTCACAATGGCAAGAACTACTTCTTGACCCAGATCAGAAAATCGCGCGTCCGCGGCAGGTCTACCTGGGTGCAGACAAACGCGACTT
>QKGJ01000165.1 GCA_003251275.1 Ignavibacteria bacterium | reverse complement strand
GCCCGACTTCAAGAAAGACAAGAAGCCCTGGCTGAATGGCCGGGGCTTCTGTTCTTCAACGAATCTAAATTCCTTTGAAGACTTGACGAAGAATATCGAGACCTTCATCCAACTCTTGTCGAGTAATATTCAATGCCGGCCTGAATCGTATGGACTGAGAGCCGCTAGGAAGGATGAGGAGTCCGTTTTCAACACATTTCCTCAGGATCATTTTCCTTATATCAGCTGAGTTTACGTCGAAAGCCGCATAAAGTCCCTTGCCTCTGCCATTGCTGATAATGGAGGAAAAATCATTGACAAGCACATTCAATTGATCCAATAGATACTCTCCTTGCGCTCTTGCGTTCTCAATGAGGTTCTCTTCTTCAATGATCTCCAGGTACTTCTGAGAGCGAACCATATCTACAAGATTTCCACCCCAGGTGGAGTTTATGCGACTTGACACTCTAAACACATTCTGAGGTACTTCTTCGATCCGTTTGCTGCATAGGAAACCACACACCTGGGTCTTCTTCCCGAAGGTAATCATATCCGGTTGTATATAATGCTCAAAAGCCCACATCTTGCCGGTCATACCAACGCCCGTCTGCACTTCGTCAAATATCAGCATGGCATCATTTTCGTCAGCCAATTGTCGGAGCGCCTTAAAGAATTCGACTCGAAATTGGTTATCCCCTCCCTCGCCCTGAATCGGCTCCAGAATGATCGCGGCGATGTCGTCCTTGTTCTCTGTAAACGCAGTCTTGATTTGGTTTTTCTGATCCATCGGGAAGCGAAGAAATGGATTCAGATCGCGAGGCCATTTGAATTTTGGGAAAAGGTCGGTCTTCGCAGGGTCAGTATTCGTCAGGGATAGTGTATAACCTGATCGGCCATGGAATGCTTGCTTAAAATGAAGTATTTGTGTCCCCCGCTCCTCTTTGTATCCCTTGGCGAAGTTCTTTCTGATCTTCCAGTCAAAAGAAGCCTTCAGCGCATTTTCCACAGCGAGCGCACCTCCCTCAACAAAAAACGCAAACGGGAGATGTGGGGGCATAGCCACCCGTTCAAAAGTGTTCAAAAACTGCGCCTGCTCTAACGTGTAAATGTCAGAATTGGATGGCTTGTTGACAGCAACACGACCAAGACGATCCAAAAACTCCGGGGTGGTTAGTTTCGAATGGTTGAGACCGATTGGAGATGACGCAACGAACGTGAAGAAGTCGAGGTAACGCTTCCCGGTTCGCAGATCCACAATCGAAGACCCTTTGCTCCGCGCGAAATCAATGATAACATCAAACCCATCAATCAGCATGTGCTTTCTGAGTGACGGGAAAACCGCATCGGGTGTAAGCGAGCGGGATGACGATGAACTCAACTGACTACTAGTCTGCATAGGAATATCCTTTTTCAATAAATGATTGAGATTGGTTACCGATCATTCATTGAAGTCAGAAGAACTCTTGATGTTCAAAGAAGGAGATGATATGAATACGAACGAAGATCATCTAGTAATTGTCGATTTGTGCGCGCTGTAAACCGCCGCTGTAGTCAATGTAGACGGTTTTCCATTCCGTAAAAAAATCATAAACAGTCCATCCGCCTTCACGATGGCCGTTTCCTGTTTGTTTCACTCCCCCGAACGGGAGATGAGCCTCGGCTCCGATGGTGGGAGCATTTATATAGGTAATGCCCGCTTTGATATCCCTGATTGCCTGAAATGCATTGTTGACATTTCTCGTGTAGACCGCAGAGGAAAGTCCGTAGATTGTGTCGTTGAGAATACGGATCCCTTCCTCAAGGGACGAAGTCCGAATGACAGAAAGAACCGGCCCAAAGATTTCCTCCTTTGCGATCCGGTGCGATGGTTGGACATCAGTGAAGATTGTCGGTGAGTAAAACCAGCCTTTTTCAAGACCTCCACCTTTCGGTATGGCACCTCCAACAGCAATCTTCGCTCCCTCTTTCAATCCGATATCCACATAGCTTTGCACGGTCTTCTGCTGGCCCTCGTTAACGCACGGGCCAACCTGAACACCCTCGATCAATCCATCGCCAACTTTGAGCGACGCAACCTTGTTGACCAGCATTCCCAGAAATTTGTCATAAATCTTCTCATGGAGAATCAACCTGCTGGTTGCTGTGCATCTTTGGCCGGTTGTTCCGAACGCGCCCCACAAGACCCCATCCAACGCAAGATCCAAATCCCCATCATCCATCACCAACTGAGCATTTTTTCCTCCAAGCTCAAGAGAAACGCGTTTGAGCGTTGCGCTCGCAACCTCGGAGATTTTCTTGCCAACAACAGTTGAACCGGTGAAGCTCACGAGATCGACATCCGGATGACTAACGATTGCCATCCCTACGTCTCCACCTCCGCCGTGAATAATATTCACGACCCCTTCCGGGATGCCTGCCTCCATCAATATTTCCACCAATGAAGTGGCAGTTGCTGGCGTATCTGTTGCTGGCTTGAAGACAACGGTGTTCCCTGAAAGAAGTGCGGGGAAAATCTTCCAGGTCGGGATTGCCATCGGAAAATTCCATGGTGTTACAATACCAGCCACGCCAATTGGCACCCGGATCGCCATATTGAATTTATTCGGGAGTTCTGAGGGGACCGTATGTCCGAACAACCGACGGCCTTCGGTTCCCGCATAATACGCCGTATCGATTCCTTCCTGGACGTCTCCTCGCGTCTCAGCCATAACCTTTCCCATCTCCCTCGTCATTTGTTTCGAAAGGTCTTCTTTGCGGGCCACCATCAGGTCTCCAACCTTGCGGAGAATATCTCCTCGTTTCGGTGCAGGCACCAGGCGCCATTTTTCAAAAGCCACTCGTGCTGCCCTGACGGCCTCATTGACATCTTCTTTTCCTGATTTCGGAAAGACGCCAACCACCTCATCCCAATTTGCGGGATTCCGGTTTTCAAAGGTCTGTCCTGATTTTGCATCAACCCATTTTCCATTGATAAAATTTTGAAACTTCTTGCTCATATCTTTCCTATCGTGTTTAGACTAACCATTGTGTAATACTCCAGCCCGCGTGAGAATATAATCCTCGTGTTGAGTGCTTTTCTCAAGACTGAACAACCGATTCAACTCTTCACCTGATAACACTTCTGCAATCTCTTCATTCTTGGAAAGCACCTCGAGAAAACCTGTTCCGTCCTTCCACACATTCATGGCGGCCGATTGAACAACTCTATATGCATCCTCTCGCTTCATCCCCTTTTTGGTCAGGGCGAGAAGCACAGACTGTGAAAAGACCAGTCCATGCGTTCGATCAAGATTCTTCTTCATGTTTTCGGGATACACAAGAAGATTCTCCATGACGGTCGACATCAATCCGATCATATAATCAGCCAGGATACAACTGTCTGGAATGATGATCCTCTCCACCGAGGAATGCGTAATATCCCGCTCATGCCAGAGCGCCACGTTCTCCATACCGGCAAGGGCGTTCCCTCGGAGAACTCTGGAGAGTCCAGCAACCCGCTCACAGGTGATCGGGTTTCTCTTGTGCGGCATGGCAGATGATCCCTTCTGTCCCTTCGAGAAATACTCCTCCACCTCAAGAACCTCCGTCTTCTGCAAGTGTCGGATTTCTGTCGCAAACTTTTCTAGTGAGCTTCCTATGAGAGCGATGACCGACAAGAATTCTGCATGACGATCTCTCTGTAATATTTGCGTTGAAACGGGCGCAGGTTGAAGTCCTAATCGCCGGCACACGAATTCTTCGACTTTGGGACTGAGATGTTCGAAGGTCCCTACCGCGCCAGATATCTGCCCAACGGATACTCTTTCAATTGCTGACCGCAACCTGTTAATGTTTCGCCGGGTTTCGTCATACCACAACGCCAACTTGAGCCCAAATGTTGTTGGTTCAGCATGTATGCCGTGTGTCCGGCCCACCATGATCGTTCCCTTAAACTCCTTGGACCGCCTGGCAAGGATAGAAGCGAAGTTCTCCAGATCTTGAAGGAGAAGCTCACCCGACTGCTTCATCTGCACAGCGAGGCAGGTATCCAGCACATCGGACGATGTCATTCCCAGGTGAATAAATCGAGACTCAGCCCCGACGTACTCCCCAACGTTAGTCAAGAATGCAATAACATCATGTTTCACCTCAGCTTCGATCGCTTCTATCCGGGCAACATCAAAACGGGCCTTGTCACGAATAACTTTGACGGCTTCCCCTGGAATAACCCCAAGTTCAGCCTGCGCCTCGCATGCAAGAACCTCGATGTTTAGCCAGATCGAAAACTTGTTTTCTTCTTGCCAGATTTTGCCCATGGCAGGGCGCGTATATCGTGAAATCATGAAACTTGTCCAGATAAGCGGTTAACCACAAAGCGACCCAGCGGAATCTTCACGGAATCATCGGAACGCGGGTGTACGGTTTTGAAACGGATGAACAGGTAAAAGCACCGCTAATATAGGAAAAAAGGCATGGAAATGTAACCCTTTGAGGGGTCTTGAAATGTGCACATATAAGTCTTTCCAAGAGTGAGAAACCAACATTTCATGAGACAACCTTGAAGAATCTTCACCATCACGGGAACCGAG
>QKGJ01000308.1 GCA_003251275.1 Ignavibacteria bacterium | reverse complement strand
CTGGACACAAGCGACGATGTGAGCAAGAGTGCTTTCCTCGCAAGCCACAAAACTCTCTGCGACCAACTCACCGCTCTATCCCAACGAGTCAAACGAAACTCTCAGCTTGCAACACTCATCTGCGCGAAGTACGCAATGAAGAACACCACGGGCTACAGTCTGAACGCCCTGATAGACTTTGACGATCCGGTGGAAATACTTCAGCATCTCATGGTCGGTTCGGAGGGAACGCTGGGCTTCATCTCCGAAGTCACGCTTCATACTGTCCCAGAGCATCCACACAAAGCGACGGCGCTGATTCTCTTTCCAGATATCGAAACAGCCTGCAAGGCAGTCCCGCTGTTGAAAGAGCAACAAGTCTCGGCGGTGGAACTCATGGATCGTGCTTCACTCCGCTCCGTGGAAGGCAAAGAAGGAATCCCGGAGTATTTTAATGCGCTTCCGAATGAAGTTGCTGCTCTTCTCGTTGAAACACGAAGCGCCGATGCAACGACCTTGCAAAAGCAGGTGGATGCAATTGCTGCCTCCATTGCACCGTTGAAGACTGTGAGAGAATTTGCTTTTGAAACGAGCGCCAAAGAAAATGCAAACCTCTGGAGCATACGCAAAGGACTCTTTCCTTCCGTCGGCGCGATGCGACAGACGGGCACAACAGTAATCATCGAAGATGTCGCGTTTCCGATTCCAAAGCTTGCGGAGGCAACGCTTGCACTGCAAGCCCTTTTCAAAAAATATCGCTACAGCGACAGCATCATCTTCGGTCATGCTCTCGACGGCAATCTGCATTTCGTGTTCAGTCAGGATTTTGGTTCGATGGCTGAGGTGGAGAGATATGCCGGCTTTATGAAGGATGTTGCTGACATGGTCGTGAAGGAATATGACGGCGCGCTGAAGGCCGAACATGGCACCGGGCGGAACATGGCACCGTTCGTTGAACTGGAGTGGGGAGCGGAAGCATATGCTATCATGAAAGAGATCAAGAAGATCTTCGATCCGCACAACCTGATCAACCCGGGTGTGGTGCTGAATGACGACAGCCGCATTCACCAGAAGAACCTGAAGCCCCTCCCACCTGCCGACCCGATCATCGATAAGTGCATCGAATGTGGCTTCTGCGAGGTCCATTGTCCCAGCAAAGATCTGACTCTCACACCGCGCCACAGAATTGTGATATATCGGGAGATCGAACGGCTCAGACACGATAAGAGCGATCGAGTTCGACTCCGGGCACTTGAAGAGAAGTACCATTATCAGGGCAACCAGACCTGCGCAACAGACGGACTTTGCGCTCTGGCATGTCCGGTCGGCATTGACACTGGCGCATTCATCAAAGAGCTTCGCGGTACGGAAGCGGGAAAAGCCAAGAGGTTGGTTGCAGATATCGTAGCTGCGAATTTCGGTGCGATCACGTCAATCGCACGCGGAGGGCTAAAAGTATCAAGCGCAATTCGCAATCTCGTCGGCAACTCAACGATGGAAAGCATCTCCACGTTTTCACGGCACTTCACTGAACACAAAATCCCCGCGTGGAATAGATTTTTGCCGGAGCCCGCACACCCAATGCATGCTGCAAGTATCAACGGCTCAGGAAAAGAGACTGTCATCTATTTCCCTTGCTGCATTACACGCACAATGGGTCCGGCACAGGGAGATAAGTTTACCGACGACGTCCCAGGGCGAACAATCGGCCTCTTACGAAAAGCGGGGTTCAACGTGATCATTCCTGAGAACGTGGGAAATCTCTGTTGCGGCATGCCGTTCACCAGCAAAGGGTTGGTGGAAACCGGGGCGGAGAAGCGGGAGCAGTTAGAAGTTGCCCTCCTCCATGCAACTAATAACGGTGCCAATCCGGTTTACATGGATACGAGTCCGTGCGTGTACACATTGAACGGTCATGTAGATGACAGACTTGCATTGTATGATCCGGTACGTTTTATTCTAGAGCGCGCTGTTGAAAAACTGGAGTTCAGCAAACTGCCCGAACCGGTTGCAATTCATTCCACCTGCAGCGCAAGAAAACTGGGATTGGAAGAACCTCTGAAGAAACTCGCCACCATGTGTGCCGAAAAGGTAGTCGTGCCGCATGGCATTGAATGCTGCGGATGGGCTGGAGACCGTGGGTTCACTTTCCCGGAATTGAATGAGTCGGCACTCGACGGCTTAAGAGATCAAACTGAAGGATGTACACACGGATACTCCACAAGCAGAACGTGCGAGATAGGCATGTCGCTCCACAGTGGCATTCACTATTCTTCGATCGTGTATCTTGTCGATCGATGCACAACAGCGAAAAAGGTAGAAAAGAAATGGTAGTATGGGAATTTTAGAAGAAGTAGCACGACGAAGAACGTTCGCAATTATCTCGCACCCGGATGCGGGAAAAACTACGCTCACGGAGAAGTTTCTCCTGTACGGAGGTGCGGTACAGCTTGCCGGCGCAGTCAAAGCAAGAAGAAACCAGCGGGCAACAACTTCGGACTGGATGGAAATGGAGAAGAAGCGGGGCATCTCGATTTCATCCACCGTCCTGCAGTTTGAGTACGAGGGTATCCAGATCAACCTGCTCGACACTCCCGGTCACGCCGATTTTTCAGAGGACACCTACCGTGTGCTTACCGCCGTCGATGCAGTTGTCATGGTCATCGATGCGGCAAAAGGAATCGAGGCGCAAACATTGAAGCTGTTTGAGGTCTGTCGCAGAAGGGGCATTCCCATTTTTACGTTTGTCAATAAAATGGATCGCCCCACGCTTGATCCATTGGAATTGCTTGATCAATTGGAGAGCGTCTTGAAGATCGGCGCATATCCGATGAACTGGCCTTTGGGCACCGGCTTTGAGTTCCAGGGATTATTCGACAGACAGAAACGAGAGGTGCACCTGTTTGAGCTCGTCTCGGGCGGTGCATATCGAGCCCCTGTCCAGGTTTCGGGACTCCACGATGAGATTGTCATGGACAAGCTTAGCGGAACATCGCACCACAAGATGCTTGAGGAGTTGGGCATGCTCGATGTTGCAGGAGAATCGCTGGACATAAATGCGATATTGGACGGAAAGCAGACACCCGTCTTCTTCGGAAGCGCGCGGAACAATTTCGGCGTCCAGCTTCTGCTCGACGGATTTTTACAGTACGCGGGACCACCACGCCCGCGGATGTCGAAGGGGAAGCCAGTCCCGTTGGACAAGGAGGGCTTCTCCGGTTTCATTTTCAAGATTCAGGCGAACATGGATCCGCGGCATCGCGACCGCCTGGCATTTCTCCGTGTCTGTTCGGGAAAGTTCACGCGCGACATGATGGTCTTTCATCCACGGACCGGCAAAAAGGTTCGCCTTGCAAACTCACAGAAAATGTTTGGGCGCGATCGAGAGACGGTCGACGATGCGTTCCCGGGAGATATTGTCGGATTTGTGGGGCAGGCAAGCTTCGCCATCGGCGATACACTCACGGAAGATCCGGATATCCTCTACAATGAGATTCCTCATTTTCCACCGGAGTGTTTTGCGATGTTGCAGAATCCGAATCCTGCAAACTTCAAGCGCTTTCGGGACGGACTCGATCAACTATTGCAGGAGGGGGCAGTGCAGGCATTCAATCCAAAGCAGGCCGGTCAACGTATCCCGATCCTGGCGGCGGTGGGCCCCCTCCAGTTTGAGGTGGTACAGTACCGACTGGAAAACGAGTATGGAGCCCCCTCGCGGCTGGAGCCCGCAGGATGGAAAATCCTTCGTTGGCTTCATCCGGATGCGCAGGATGACGCCGCATCAAAACTGACGATGCCTACCGGATCGGTTCTGACCG
>QKGJ01000329.1 GCA_003251275.1 Ignavibacteria bacterium | reverse complement strand
TGAGCTTGCATTACGAACCCATATTGCCTCGCCCGACGTAAAGTTTTCAATGTTGAGACTGGCAGAGGTAAATGTTGATGTCCCTGACCCGTCCTTGATCTGTAGTCGAGACGTTGGATTTGCCACACCCACTCCGACGTTACCAGTGTTGTAGTAGATGTTGGGGAAGGATGTTGTCCACTGGGTTGCCGCGGGAGTGCCGTTCTTGTATATATCAGTTGCGTTAATAATGCCATTCACCTCCAGTTGATAGAAAGGGTTCGTGACCCCGGCGCCGATACCCACTTTCCCGCCGAACCACGCGCCGCCTGATCCGCCGACGGAGAATTGCAGTGTCTCATCGCTCGTTCGTCCCTCAAGGAAATTAACAGATGATGATGGATTCTTGAGGAGCTTCAGAACGGGGTACGAAGCCGCAGCATATGCCGAGTGAAACCAAGCCGCTTCTGCGATCCCGAATTGTTCGGTTTGTAGGGTTGCATATGTCTGCCTGGGAAGGCCCAGTCCCGAAGTAAACAGTCCGGACCTATAGGCGTAGGGACCCGTACTGTCCATATTAGCAGCAGTGATTGATTTAACATTCAGTGCAGAAGAGGAATTAACATCTTCTCCCATAATAGTACTATCAGCAATCGAAAAGGACGTAATAGCATTGTTTGCAATGGCGCCGGCGATGCGCGCGCTGTCGACGATCCCTTGTTGTGGAGTTGTCATTGCAAACAGCGAGGTATCCGACCTCAATGCGCTGCGTGCACTGTCAACATATGCTTGAAGTGGAGCGTTGATTGCATACCGAGCAGTGTCCGCAATTGTTGAGGAGAGACTGTGTCCTACAGATGTAAGGGGAATCCTCGGTGCCAATTCCGTTCCGGTTCCTACGACGATGCCAAGCCAATACGGTTGGTCAAAAGTCAACCCCGGGCCTATTTGAACCTGGTCACCAAGAGTCGTATGAAACAGTCCACGCGCTACGGCAAGGGTTTTTTGTTCACTCCATAGAGGGGCGCCGCCGCTGCTAACATCATAGAGACGAAATGTAAATGAATAGCTCCCGTCCGGTTTTGGATTCCCAAGGCTGTCGGTAAGTACCCCCTGATACGAAAAGGTTCGTTGGGTTTGAGCCGCTACGGGATATAACATCGCAATAACAACTATGGCGAACACAAACATTCGCATGACAACCTCACATGAAAATTCTTGTTTATCGGAGCAACATGAGCTTTCGTGCTTGTGAGAACTTACCCGCGCGCATCACATAAAAGTAGACGCCGCTCGAAAAATCATGCGCATCGAATCGCACGGAATGGATTCCCGGAACCACGTCCTCATCAACAAGAGTCCGAACGATTTGTCCCAGAATATTGTACGCAACAATTGTCACGTTACTCTGCCTCGGGACGGCAAAGCGTATTGTCGTTACAGGGTTGAATGGATTAGGATAATTCTGTCCAAGCGCAAATTCCGTCGGCAGCATGTCTGAAACGAGTGCGGATGTGACTGTTCCCAGGAACAGTGTATCGGCAAGAAACCCGCTTGAGATCAAGGTATTTCCCGACAACATTTTTCCGACAAACATTTGACCAACCGTTGATTTTACGAGATCGTTTGCTGACGAGGAGAGTTTGAACCCCATGTCAAAGGTGGACCATGAAACGCCGGCATTCTGAGAAAACATTACTGCGGGCGCAACCGAGAAAACGATTGCTAACAACACACGATACTTCATCGAAACTCCTTATGTCGCATGTCTTACTTGAGAAGGAGAAGTTTCCTTGTTTGCACAAACGAGCCAGCTTCAAGGCGGTACAGATAGATCCCGCTTGCGTGATTGGGTGCATTCCAGGCTACCTCATAATTGCCAGCGGCCCTTTGTTCGTTCACAAGTGTTGCGACTTTCCTCCCAAGGAGGTCGTAGATACTCAACATGACATACATAGCTTTAGGAATTGCGAAGCGAATGGTCGTGCTGGGATTGAATGGGTTGGGATAATTCTGGTACAGTTCGGCCCTTGCCGGCAAAACCGGGGGCGAACTTACAACCCCAGTGGGTAGAGGACTCAATCTCCTGCACACACCATCATCAAATGTCCCTACGTAAACGCTATTGTTAGAGCTGACAACAATAGACCATGTACTCTGGTGCGGAATGCCACCGCTTATGTCAACCCATGTGGAGCCATCATCGGTCGAGATCAAAATCCCTTCCGCCGTTGCGACGTAAATCTCTTGTCCTCCGACAAACCCGACTTCCTGTGATCCCATTGAAGTCTGAAGAATATTCATCCATGACCCACCTCCGTTATCCGAGCGATAAACAATCGACGGACTTGTTTTGACGTAGTAGATTCTCCCCAGATGATCAACAGCAAGAAACCGTGCGTTAGGATCAGACATTATCTGATCCCAACTAGCACCATCATCACTTGACCGGAAGACTCCCTGCGAAGACGTTCCGGCAAGCACGAAGCCGGTCGAGTCTATCGCAAAGCACCGAACAGCATCAGTGGGAAGTCCACCAACAATCGGTGTCCAGCTTACACCGTCATTTGTTGACCGAAAGCCGCCTGCGAAAGTTCCTGCGAACAAGCTTCCTTGCGGCGTCCTCGTAATGGCCAGTACCTCAAGGTTCGTCAATCCGGTTGAACGAAATTGCCAGGTTGCTCCATTGTCGTTTGAGGTGAAGACGCCCGAATCTGTTGCAGCGCAGATCAATCCATCGGCAGCGCGGTCCATGTCCCTGACTCGAACGAGATTTGGGAGACCATTGGTCAATCGGAGCCATGAGTCACCACCGTTGGTAGTTCTGAATATCCCCTCTCTTGATCCCGCGTATAGTTCGTCAGATCCAACATAGAGAAGAGAAAAGATATCCGGGCTGGATGGCCCGGCTGTTTGGTACCAGTTGATCTCGGTCCCCGGGGTATATCGGTAGAGTTCGCCGTTTGCTTCAATGTCTCCGTCCCCATCGCCCGGAGGTGCCTGGGAAAGAAGAACGCCACCATCTACCGTTTGATACTTGCCAACCGTGAGGTAAAGAGTGAACGGCTCTCGGCCCGTCATATATTCGACATCAATAACACCCTCGACGATACTCGAGCCCGCAAATGACTTCGTAATGCTCCTCCTCATCAGACCACTCGCGTCGTACCAGCCGACTGAATTGTCTGTACTTTCGTTTCCAAGAAATGCATCCCATGCCGCCACTTGCCCAGCCTTTCCCCAAGGGGCTGTGATTCCCGGATTTTCAACATCCGCAGTTACAAAGACAAACATATCTGCATTCTGAGATTGAGCTGAGTTCGTTGCCACATATAATTCTCCATCTTGATAAGCAGCATAAAGAACAATGCCATTGCCAGAACTTATGCGGACAGCCTCAGGGTCGAGTTGGCCATCCATTATGAAGTGGTGCGGGGTTGGAGGCGGGAGGGAATTCAATACACTGTGCGCCCTCAGATCCAGTTCAAATAGAGTGTCACCGACTGCCGATGTTATGGAAGCTTGATCATTGAAAAAAGATGTATCACGAAAGTTGTACACCAAAGAGGACCAATCATCTCTGCTTGCCAAAAATTTGTCGGGAGTAGGTGCCGGAAGAACACCCATATCCAAGCGGTTGATATCACCGGTTACAGCCACTGTATCTATTATTCCGTTCCCATTCCAATCAACAGCTGTGTTCGGTTTCAACTTGGCGTAGTAAATGGAATCCCCGGGACCCGTAAAGGGTACGGAGACAATTGGAAACGTCTGCGGAGGTGGATTGAGACCGACTTGCTCATCGAGGAACAACTCATCTAGC
>QKGJ01000286.1 GCA_003251275.1 Ignavibacteria bacterium | reverse complement strand
CCACCGTTTCAAAGAGTCTTACTTTCCACAACTTTTGAATCGCTTGCGATATCTGATCGCCCGGAAGAAGGATCTCGTCGCCGACCTTGAGGCCTGAATTAGAAATAATCGCCGCCGGATCCGCCAGCGTGTTCCCTTCTACAGAGATTCCAAGAACTTTGAATGCCTTGGGAGATTTTGCTCCTTGGCCATACATATTGGAGACACTAGTCGCCATGGCCAGCACGAGAACAAAAAAAGTGAGTTTCATTTTCATGGCTGCTGGCCCGTTACACTTCTGATCACACGATCAAAATATGATGGTGTGTCTCTCTTGGTGGAAAGCTGTTCGCTCACCATTCCAAACCGCCTCTCTCTTTTTTGGTAGTCCCTTATCCCCTCGTAAAGGTCGACACGGCGGAACGCTGGCCAGTATTTTGGAGTAATGTGAATTTCTGAATAGGCGAGTTGCCACAACAAGAAATTACTGATGCGTATCTCGCCGCTCGTGCGGATGAGGAGATCAGGATCAGGAATTCCCCCTGTTGACAGATACCGCTCGATGGAGGACTCATCGATATCTTCCTTCTTCAATTCGCCGGAATGAACGTCGTGGAGAATCTGTTTCAACGCCCGGGTAATATCCCATCGACCGCTGTAACTCAGGGCCAGAATCAATGTCAATCCGGTGTTGGCCTTCGTCTTTTCAATATCTTCCGCCAATTCATCCTGAACCTCCTGCGGAAGGGAAGAAATTTCTCCGATCGCCCGTATACGGACGTTGTTGGTGTGGAGGCGATCCGTTTCATCCTTGAGGGCTTTCAACAGGAGTCTCATAAGAAGTGAGACTTCTTCCTGCGGTCGTTTCCAATTCTCAGTGGAAAATGCATAAAGGGTCAAATACTCAACTCCGAGTTGCCCGCATGCCTCAACCGCGTCGCGAACGGACTCAACACCTTCCTGGTGTCCGGCGATCCTGGGCATCCCCTTTTGTTTTGCCCAGCGACCATTGCCGTCCATGATAATTGCAATGTGCCGGGGAATTTCGCCATCGCTTTGGAGCTTCGCCTGGATACGTGCGTCTTCCCCCGTAGCCTTCTGCGGACCTTTACGCAATGATGGTTCTCTCCCAAAATGTATTTGCTTCCATTACCTGATGAACGATGGTGGGGTCTGAATGGTTTGTGTTGTCAGAGCTAAAATCGTCGAGGAAACTCTAAAAGTTGGATGAAAATCTAATTGATTTTTCCCCGAAAGTCAAGAAACGTCAACGCACGCAACACTCATTCATGCATCGCCCGACAAACAACTTGCAAAGGCACTGCACAAGTCGTTGGTTTGACTTTCCATAGCAAAACGAATATATTTTTTGAAGTTCAACGTCTCGCCACTTCTGCATCGTGAGGTCTTCATGACAGGTTTCCCCAATATGTCTGGAATGATGAAGCAAATCCAGGAAATGCAACAGCGAGTCGCAAAGGTCCAGGAGGAACTTGAAGGGAAAACAACCACCGGCGAATCCGGCGGCGGAATGGTGAAAGTCACCGCGAACGGAAAACAAGAGGTGGTTTCAATCAAGATTGACAAGGAAGTGGTGAACCCCGAGGAAATGGATATGTTGGAGGACCTCATCCTGGCGGCGACAAACAAAGCTCTTGAGAATGCAGGGAAAATGGCGAAGGAGGAAATGTCCAAAGTGACAAGCGGGATGCTCCCCAATATCCCGGGCTTGAACATCCCTGGATTGTAGACGAGCCTATGACATATACCTCTGAGGCACTCCAGCAATTGGTGGAGGAGTTTTCGCAACTCCCCGGCGTCGGGAAAAAATCCGCGCAACGCATGGCGCTTTACATCCTGAAGCAACCCCGCGAAGACGTCCTTCGGATGGCAAAAGCACTCGTAAACGTCAAGGACAGGATCAAGTACTGTACCTCGTGTTCCAATATCACGGAAGTCGACCCCTGTCCGATCTGTTCAAGCGCGAAGCGCGACCGTGCAACGATTTGTGTTGTGGAAGAGCCGAACGACGTAATCGCACTCGAAAAAACAAATGAGTTTCGGGGGCTCTATCACGTTCTCGGTGGCGCCCTTTCTCCCCTTGACGGTATCGGGCCTGAGGAGTTGAAAGTGAACGAACTCCTGACCCGGATGACAAATGGGGTCACCGAGGTCATTCTCGCGATGAACCCCAATATCGAAGGGGAGGCGACAACAATTTACCTCTCGAGACTTCTCAAGCCGTTAGGGGTGCGCGTCACCCGCATCGCGCGCGGACTTCCGATGGGGGGCGACCTCGAATTTGCCGACGAGGCGACCTTAAGCCGTGCACTCGAAGGACGGATTGCCCTCTAGTTTCTTGGAGAATTTCAGAAAACATGTGTACGAGTCGAACGATCACATATTGGATACTGTTGGCGCTCGTAAGCGGATGCGGACTTTTTGAAACCCGCTCACCGGAAGATCCATCGCAATCCCCATCCTTCTATGTTCCACCCACGGTGGCAAATCTCGTCATCGATAATCTTCGAAATTCCATCATTCAGCAAAGTCCGGACACCTACATTCGATGCTTCGTCGACAGCGGATACAGATATATTCCCTCTGCTCCGGGGGCGTCACGTTTCCCAAACGCGTTCATCAGTTGGACAAAGCAGGAGGAGGAAAACTATTTCCGCAATCTTGTCAGCCACAAAGCGGCTCCGTTTTTCTCGAACCTCTTCACGGACGAAGTTGTGTTCGAGCCGCAAGGCGACTCGACGATCTATTCAGCGCGGTACACGTACTCATTCGATCACGACGATGTATCGTTTCCAAACACTTCGCGAGGACGTTTGAGAATGGTTCTTCGTCGTACAGCAAACGGATTCTGGGCAATTGCCGAGTGGCGGGATGATGAAGAAGTGGATACAGTGTTCACGTGGACTGATTTTCGGGGAAAGTTCAGGAATTGAAGAACTCGGACGGCGCCCGTCAACAAGGTGGAATTGCTGCTGTTGCAGTTCTTGGAGCGTTCATTGGATGCATCAATCCGTTCGCACCAGGCCTGGACAACTCCCCTGCTGTTTCATCGTGCGACCCCACGACGATTGAAGGATTCTTCCGTTGCTTCCAGAACTCCTACACTTTTCGCGACACATTGATTTACGGTCAGCTTCTCGATCCGAATTTTATATTCGTCTACTTTGATTACGACCTCAGTATAGACGTTTCCTGGGGACGCGACGACGATATGCGGCGCACGCATCAGCTTTTCCAAAACGTTCAGAAGCTGGATCTTGTCTGGAACAACATCATCTCTTCAACAACCGATTCGAACAGCGTGAATGTGGTCCGCGGGTTCAACCTGACCGTCACATTCAATCCGACGGATGTGCTGGGAGCCTCCGGCTATGCAAACCTCACGCTCACACGGGATCGCGCAACCGATCCCTGGAAAATCATTCGATGGCGGGATGAATCTAACTTCTGAAATCTCGATTATCCTGACGACCTACTTCTTATGAGCATTGGCTATACTCTTTCCGAAAGTATTTCCGGGTTCCGGAGGACAAAGCTCTCCAGTTTTGTTTCTATTTTCACCATATGCGTCGCCCTCCTCTTCCTGGGACTCTTCGGTCTTGCAACAATGCAGGCGAACAAATTCATCGAATATCTTCGGAGCAAGGTGGAAATGGAGGCATTTCTCCAGGAGCCTCTTGGCAAAAAAGAGCTGGCGGAAATCCAAAAATATGTTGGCAACATTGAAGGGGTGGAAGAAGTCGAATACGTTTCAAAGGCGGATGCTGCAAAAATATTCAAGCAAGAATTCGGCGAAGACGTCCTTGATGTGCTCGACTTCAACCCCCTCCCTGCTTCGTTGAAAATCCACATCAAGACAGGATATCAGACTTCCGCAGCCGCACAACGCATCCGAGCCGACCTGGAGTCTCTCAAAGGAGTGCAGTCGGTGGAGTACCGCAAGGATCTGTTGGAGGTTCTTGATCAGCAAACGTCAACCGTCTACAGCATCTCTCTCGGTCTTGGCGTCATTATTGGGCTCTCCGCAATCTTTCTTGTCGCAAACACCATACGGCTCGCAATTTACGCAAAGCGAAAAATCATTCGAACAATGGAACTCGTCGGCGCGACCTTCATGTTTATTCGGACCCCGTTTTTACTGGAGGGAATTCTCCAGGGACTTATCGGTGGGCTTATTGCGGCGGGGGCGTTTTACTTCATGATTACTTACGCAGCGATTTTCTTTACCAGTTTTTCGGAGTATCTTGTGATTGACCGGCTCTTCTATGTTTTCGTCATTATCGCCGGATTGTTGTTAGGCCTTCTGGGCGGGATCATCTCGGTTGTCCGCTTCATCAGGATTACAGGGACAACAAATAATATGCGAGGAGCATAAAGAGCGTTTGATATAAAGCGCTCTCTTTCGTAGATTCAAACAGTCAATATGCAAATGCGGCACCTCTATTGACTCCTTTCCTCCAATGTACTTTCTCAATCGTCTTCATCTCATACTTTCATTAATCAAGTTCATGGCCCTGAAATGAGTCAAACAACTTCTCTGGTGAAATCTTCCATCGGTCAGAAATTACTGATGGCTTTGACCGGCTTGTTCCTTTGCACATTCCTTCTTGAGCATCTGATCGGCAATCTTCTCCTTTTCATCAACGATGGAGGAGTGATTTACGATGCGTACGGCGAGTTCCTCTCCGGTAACATCGTGATTCGAACGGTCGAGATCGGATTGTTTCTTGGATTCCTTGCACATATTGCTTACGGAACAACATTGTGGCTCAGGAACAAGCGCAAGAGACCGACACCCTATGAACAGAACAACCCGTCCGCGAACAGCACTCTTGCATCGCGTATTGCGTTTGTGAGCGGCAGTATCGTCTTCATCTTTCTAGTGATACACCTCAAGACCTTTTTTACGCCGTTGAGGTTCGACGCAACGCATCCTTCGGCTTATCGCTTGGTCACCGACGCTTTTCAGAGTCCGTGGTACGTCGGCTTCTACCTCTTCGCGTTATTCCTTCTCGGATATCACTTGCGCCACGGATTTCAATCGGCGTTTCAGACTCTTGGATGGCTCCAGTCGCGCTACAAGAAGTTGATAATGTTTTTCGGATTTATTTTCTGGTTTATCATCCCTCTTGGTTACGCAATCATCCCAATCTATTTTCTTTGGTCACACATGACGGGAGGGTACTGATAATGAAACTTAACTCTAAAATACCTGGCGGGCCAATTGAAAAAAAATGGGATGACCATCGATTCCATCTGAAGCTCATCAATCCCGCCAACAAGAGGAAGTATACGGTGGTGGTCGTGGGTACCGGACTGGCGGGGGCATCGGCAGCCGCCTCCCTCGCAGAACTCGGATACAATGTTATCACACTCTGCTATCATGAATCTCCCCGTCGCGCCCACAGCATTGCGGCACAGGGCGGAATAAATGCTCCAAAAAACTATACGAACGATGGCGACAGCGTTTATCGTTTGTTCTACGACACGGTGAAGGGGGGCGATTACCGGGCGCGCGAAGCAAATGTCTACCGGCTGGCACAGGTGAGCGGTTCCATCATCGATCAATGTGTAGCGCAGGGCGTTCCCTTTGCACGCGAATACGGTGGTCTTCTTGACAATCGGTCGTTTGGTGGTGCGCAGGTTTCCCGAACATTCTACGCACGAGGCCAAACCGGACAGCAGTTGCTTCTCGGCGCATACTCTGCAATGGTGCGCCAGATGGACGCCGGCAAAGTGAAGCTATTTGCAAGGCGGGAGATGTTGGACCTTGTTGTCGTTGATGGGAAGGCACGGGGCGTAGTTTGCCGCAACCTCGTCAATGGCTCGATTGAATCCTATGTCGGCGATGCGGTTATCCTCGCAACGGGCGGATACGGAAATGTGTTTTATCTTTCGACCAATGCAATGATGTGCAACGGATCGGCAACATGGCGCGCACATAAGAAGGGTGCATTATTTGGGAATCCTTGCTTTACGCAAATCCACCCCACATGCATACCTGTTTCCAGTGGCCATCAATCAAAACTCACTCTTATGAGTGAAAGCCTGCGGAACGATGGTCGTATCTGGGTTCCGAAAGCCAAGGATGACAAGCGCCAGGCAACAGACATCCCGGAGTCTGATCGAGACTACTACCTCGAACGATTGTATCCGTCGTTTGGAAACCTCGTTCCCAGAGACGTTGCCTCCAGGCGGGCAAAAGAAATGTGTGACAAGGGGCTCGGCGTCGGGCCAACCAAGCTGGCGGTGTACCTTGACTTCGCCGATACGATCAAGCGCAACGGAAAGGAGTACATCGAAGAGAAATATGGAAACCTCTTCGATATGTACCAGCAAATCACCGGAGAGAACGCGTACGTGTCGCCGATGCGAATCTACCCCGCTGTTCATTATACTATGGGGGGGCTGTGGGTCGATTACAATTTGGAGAGCACCATCCCTGGTATGTTTGTTCTTGGGGAAGCGAATTTTTCCGATCATGGGGCCAACCGGCTGGGAGCGAGTGCGCTGATGCAGGGCCTTGCCGACGGATATTTTATCATTCCCTACACCATCGGCGACTATCTTGCATCAAACAAATTCACGCCTGTAGACACCTCTCACGCGGCGTTTCAGGATGCGGAAAAAGGCCTCTCTGCGATGACAAAGAAGCTCATGGGAATAAATGGAAAACGCACTGTGGACGACTTCCACAAAGCGCTCGGCAAGGTAATGTGGGATGATGTTGGGATGGCTCGTGATGCAAAGAGTCTGAAAAATGCTATTAAAGAAATACCTCGCATTCGGGAAGAATTCTGGAAAGACGTCCGCATTCCCGGGTCTGACGGAAATTTCAATCAGGAACTCGAGAAGGCGCATCGCGTTGCCGACTTCCTCGAACTTGGCGAATTGATGGCCCGCGATGCGCTGCACCGGAAAGAATCGTGCGGCGGTCATTTCCGGCAAGAGTATCAGACGGCGGACGGAGAGGCCCTTCGCGATGACAAGAAGTTTTCCTACGTCGCAGCGTGGGAATTCAAGGGTGTCGACAAAACACCTGCTCTGCACAAAGAGCCGCTGAAGTTTGAATACGTGAAACCCGCACAACGAAGTTACAAATAAGGAGCAGGTAAATGTCAAGTTCTATGAAGATCACTCTTAAGGTTTGGCGCCAGGCTGAGAAGAATGCGCGGGGACGATTGATGACATACAGCGTTCCCGACGTATCCCCCGATATGTCCTTCCTCGAAATGCTTGACATGGTAAACAATACGCTCGTCCGAAAAGGGGAGGATGCCATTGCATTCGATCATGATTGCCGCGAGGGAATCTGCGGGACATGCAGCCTCTATATTAACGGACGAGCGCACGGACCGCTCAAAGGAGTGGCAACATGCCAGTTGCACATGCGCTCGTTCTCGGACGGAGATACGATCGTTGTCGAGCCGTGGCGCGCTTCTCCGTTTCCAGTTATCAAGGATCTCGTCGTTGACCGATCGTCGTTCGATAGGATTATGCAGGCCGGAGGATATGTCTCGGTACGCACGGGTGGCGTCCCCGATGCCAATGCCATTCCAATCCCAAAGGCTGTCGCCGATGAGGCATTCGATGCAGCGGCATGTATCGGATGTGGTGCATGTGTCGCCGCATGCAAAAATAGCTCCGCAATGCTCTTTGTCAGCGCAAAAGTCTCTCAGCTTGCCCTTCTGCCCCAGGGAAATGCAGAGCGACGGCAAAGAGCCGAACGCATGGTGGCGCAGATGGATGCAGAGGGTTTCGGTTCTTGCTCCAATACGTATGCATGCGAAGCAGAGTGTCCCAAAGAAATTTCTGTTTCGAATATCGCCCGCCTGAACCGGGAATTTATCCGCGCGAAAGTACTCTGAAGCAGTTTTCAGCGGGCGCCCCAAACGGGACACTCCCCACCTCCATGGAACAGATGGAGCATCTCCCTCATCCTGAAAACGGCAATTCCCAGAAATTGTTCTGGCCATTGTTTCTGCCTCTCGTGGTAGCGAGCCGCGCTCCTTTCTTCTTCAATGGTTTTGGAAGCGACGAAGATGCATGGCGCATTGCGCGCGCAGCGGCAAGTATTCACGCCACCGGTGTGTATGAAGTTTCCCGATTTCCTGGGTATCCGTTGTATGAGTACCTCTCCTCGCTCGTTATTCCATTTAGTGGAGCATGGCTGTCAAATATCCTGACTTGTTGCGCAGGACTTGCAGCGCTTTTTGTATGGCAGAGGATTCTCCATCGATCGAGCCATTGGAAAATACTGCTCGTTGCCCTGGCATTCTCCCCTCTCTTTTGGATTAATTCATCCTGTACTCTCGAACACGTCTGGTCTCTCCTTTTCATGCTGCTCGCACTATTCTTTGCGGAGCGACATTTCGCTCTTCTCGCAGGGCTGGCACTTGGTGTAAGCGCCGGGTTTCGCCCTACGAACCTCCTTGCCCTCGTGCCAGTCCTCATCCTGGTCATGAACAACAGTCTAAATCTTCGCAAAGGCTTAACAACCATGGCAGTCGCCGTCGGCACACTTCTGCTCGCTTTTTTCCCCGTCTGGAGTCACTATGGTTTTGTGGCGTGGCTGTCCCTAACGGGAGACCAGGCTGCACGGACAAGCGTCCATGGCATTGAGCGGCTTCAGTTATTTCTCTATCGATCGGTCTACGCAATCGGTCCCGCAGCAGCGATCGTAGCAACATCTATCCTTTTTGTTTATCGAAAGCAAATCCGGGATAAGATGCGGCTGATGGAACCGAGAATCATTGCATCCGCAGCAGGCGTTGTTCTGTATGGTATCCTCTTCTTTCTTTTTCCTCTTGAAGCGAGCTACCTTCTCCCCGGAATAATTTTTTTGCTCCTCTTCATAGATCAGGTTAGCTCACGCAAGACACTGATCCTACTCACGGCGGGACTGGTTAGTTTCTCAATTGTGAATCCAGATGTAGTAAAACACGCTTCGCCACGTGGCAAGCCTGCTATAAACATTCATGCAGGCGTGGTCCTGCAGGAGTATGAGATGAGAGCGACACAAAGCAGACGCCGCTCAACAATTTTCCAGCATTCATACCCCCCTTCTACCGTCGTCATGACAGGCATGGAGGAGTCATTGACGTTCGATCAACCACTGCTCGCCCGAGACACAGAAAAGCCTTGGACATCATTGCAAGAGAAATCGTACCACTTTGCGGATGGGGGGGATCTTCACTTCGTACAGCTTCTTTCGCCCGATGAGATTTCCATGATTCAGGCACGGGGATATCATGTCGTCTCCTTCTCGTTTTCGTCACGATATATCGAACAACAAATCGGCGGGAGCCTGACCGACCACGCAGTGACGATAATTCAACTGAACGAGTGACACGTTGCTTTCTTGCGCGCGTTCCAAATTAATCGTACGTTTTACGGACCATCCAAGTGTAATTGCATCATTCTCCCAGAGATCTATGCAGCAATCTCTTTTCTTGTACCTGTTTCTGACACTCAGCATTCTTGGTGTATCAGTCCTCCAGGCTCAGTCCTCGAAGGAGAACGCGGACTTCAAGCTGGCGCTCAACCTCTACAATGATAAGCTCTATGATCTTGCGGCCGAGCAGTTAAAACAATTCATCGTTTCCTTCCCCAATACGTCCCAGGGAATCGAGGCAAAGTTCTACCTTGGTCTGGCTCAAATGAAACTACGCCGTTACGATGACGCGCGTCTTACCTTCCAGACCTTCGCCCTAACATACCAGGATAACCCACGGGCCCCCGAAGCCTGGTGGAATGTCGGAGACTCCTATGTGGCAGTCGGAAACAGCCGAGAAGCCGCGCTCGCCTACGAGCGCGTGAAGGTGTTCCATCCCCGTAGCAAACTTGCCGCTGATGCACTGGTGGAGGCCAGCAAATATTTTTTGATGGCAGGGGAAATGGAAGATGCCCGACGCGTTCTGCGTATCGTTCTCCAGGAATACGGCTCAAGCAACGCTGCGCTCGATGCGCGAGCAGGACTCGGAAAAATCTACTTTCAGGAAGGCAAGCTCGATCTCGCCCAGACCGAATTGAGACGGGTGATTGAGGGCGATCCTTCTCCTGAAGCAAAAGCACAATCCCTTCTCATTCTCGGAAACATCTACGAGGCTCTCGGAAAATGGGATCGGGCGGAGCAGAACTATCTCGATATTACGAAAGAATATAAAACATCGTCTGCCCTCCATGGTGCATATGTGAGTCTTGGGAATCTCAAATCTACTCTCGGTTCGTATCAGGAAGCGGTCGCACACTACAAGAAAGCACTTGAGTCAAGCGCAAAGTTGGATTCGTCCCTGTTACAGCAAGCATTGATAGGCGCGGGGGATGCGTATGGCGCTCTCGGTGATTATTCTAGCGCTGCAGCCATGTACGAACAATACACTGCTGCTTTTGGAAAGCGAAATGATGTCGGCGATGTTCTCTGGAAGAGCGCACTGGCCAATGCGAAGGCAAAGCGATACTCAAAATCCGATCAAGCATGCAACAGGATACTCCGCTCCTCGACCCAGGACATTCTGAAACGACGTGCCCAGATAAAACTTGCCGTCAATGCTTCCGAACAGAAGAATTTCGCTCAGGCGGTCCAATACTACGCCCAATTCCTCGACCAATTCCCTGACGATCAAAAAACTGACGAAATCATTTTTCGTATCGGGGCAACACAGGAACGCTCTCTCAACGATCCGCGGAAAGCAATCGTCTATTATGAACAACTGCAAACCAGATTCCCCCGCTCTTCTCTGGTGGCAGAGGCGTTGGCAGGCTCGGCGCGTTGTTACGAACGATTGAAGGAACATGACCGTGCAATGAACGCATATCGGGAAATCATCCAGAAGTACCCCGCTTCCCGATTTCGGAATGAGGCGGAAGAACATTTGAAGAAGATCGAGGTTTTCGAAGCGAAGGATAAGGACGCAAGTCTTGAGAAGCTTGCCCTGTTGGTCGGAGACGTGCTGACCAGCTCCGATAAGGCATCCGTTTCATATAGATTGGGTGAAATATATTTTGAGGATCTCAAGAACTATGAAGCCGCGGCGATCCAATTTCAAAATGCAATGAAGAACGGCATCGCGGAAAAACAAAAGGCCACTGCTCTGTTCAATATTTCCCGGGCCTACGAATATCTCAGCTGGCGTGAGGAGTCCCTCATTCCACAGGCCGTACACGCGTATCGAGAGTTTCTGCAGCAATACCCGTCGGAAGCAAGAAGCGAGAACGCGGCCCTTTCGTTGTTCGTTTTGAATGCAACATCGATAAATGCTGCCCGACAGGCATATGTTGCAACCCTATCTCTCTACCCGAAGTTTTTCCGAAGGGACACACTGCTCCTGATCGTTGCTGACCTCCACCGAGCGGCCGGTGCCAAAGACTCGGCCGTTGCAACCTGTCAGACGATTGTCCGTGAATTTGCCTCCTCCCCTTCTGCCGAAGCGGCACTGTCAATGGCTGTTCAATTATATGATGAACTCGGAGTGAAGGACTCCGTTCTCGCTATGGGCAAACGCTATCGCAAGTTGTACCCTCAGGGAAGGAGCATTGCGGTTTCACTGGAACTCCTTTCGCGCGCTGCCATCGCAACAAAACGTTATTCGGAGGCAATTGAATGCCTTGAGAGTTTGAAAAACAAGTATCCCTATTATGCGTCGAACGTACAGAGCGAGATCGATCTAGCCACAGCGATGATCGCAGCGGGCAGCATTCGCGACGCGATTCAGTTGCTCACTGAATTGTTGGATCAAGAAGATCGCGATCCGACGAGGGAGGAGGGAAGTGATCCGAAGCTCCTCCTTGCGTTGGGAGTGGCTCATCGAACCGCGGGGAACTCAGCGGAGGCAAAACAATACCTGACGGCGTTTTTGACTCACAAGAGAACAGGACCTGAAGCTGGTCAGGCGTATTACGAGCTTGGGACGATGTATCGAGCGGAGGGCTCCACGGACCTTGCAACTGCCTACTTTCGCCAGGCAAGCGCGGCCGCCCCAACTTCCATCGCTTCCAGCGATGTGGCTGCAATGCTGTTCGAGAGTGGAGAATACGCCGACGCGATCAAACAATATCTCCACCTGATTCAGGCAGATTCCGCGGAAGCACGCAGGGGCTTTGAAGCCCGGGTGATCATAGCGCGTTTACGAAATAACGAGTTGGGTGCCGCTGACAAGGACATTGCGTCGTTCTCTAGAAAATACGAACCAACTGATGAGGAAACGTCTTCATTTGAACTTGAGAGAGGTACGTATTTTTTCCGGAAGGCGGATTATACAAACGCAAAAAAATCGTTTGAGAAGGTTGAATCAAAATACGACGAGACTGCCTCAGCTCCGGAGGCCATGTATTGGCTGGGGAAGATAGCGGAAGTACTCAACAAACCTCAGGAGGCGATAAAGATCTTCCAGAATCTCCAGGAGTCGTACCCGAAGAGCAAAATTATGCAACGCGTCCATCTTTCTCTTGGCAACATATATTTCAACGCCGAGAAGCTTGATGACGCAATCAAGAATTACAGAGCAATCATCGACAACCCCGATGCCAAGAAGGACATTCTCCCCTTCGCGATGAGTAATCTCATCAACGCGTACGAAGTCGCCGGGGCGAATGACGCTGCCCTCAGTCTCACCAGAAGGTATATCGACTCCTATCCAAACAACGAGGATACCTTTGATAAGAGAATCAAGATTGGAATTCTCTACCAACGACTCGGTTACAACGAACAGTCGGTGTTGCACCTGCAATCCCTGCTCGACGAAGCAGGGAGCGATCTTGAAGGGGAACTCCGGTATTACATTGGAGAAGGGTATTACAACAAGGGAGATTTTCAGCAAGCGATCCTCGAGTTTTTGAAGGTGCCGTATCTTGTTACGAAAAAAGGGAAGGTCGATTGGACAGCCAACGCCCTCTACATGTCCGGTCAGTCGTACGAAAAAATGGGTCGACTTGATCAGGCTCTGACAATGTATAAGCAGATATTGGAGCGTTCCGGAATTGACGAGACGTTTAAAACTGCCGCCCGGAAGGAAATAGACCGGGTACAACTGGTGCTCAAGAAATCAAACTGATGCTCGAGAAAGAACTATCCACAATAATAAAGAACCTGCAGGGGCGAACGCTGGCCGAGAAAGATGCAATTGTCTTGAAGGATGTTATCGCCGCTGATATTCCGAGATCCATCAAGAATTACTTACAGGCAGAAGTTGCAGATGCGCTCTGGCATGAAGCGGCAAACCTGCCACACTTCCGGCGATTGAAAGGCGTGGAGCATGGAGGCGATAAGGTCACTCGTTCACTCTTTCATGGCCTCGCATTGGAATGTACTTTCTCGCGCGATCAGTTTCAGTCCGCCCTCTCAGATGCAGTTCATTTCGTCGGTAATTTTGTGTGCCGCCCACGTTCCGTTCTTATTCATTTTCTATTCAAGAAATCAGATACGATTTCCTCGCACCAGCTTCTCATTCGCCTCGACAGATTCTCGGATTATCAATACCTGATCACCCTCCTTTCGGCATATGTTTCCCGTGAAGGCATTTCAGAATTGCGTCGGCAGGAGTGCAGCGCTATTCTCCAGAAACTCGATGACCGGATTGTGAAGCAGCACGGCGCCAGGGAACTCGCTGCATTGGCGAAACCGATATTCCAGTTCTATCTCCTTTCCCGGAATGATAACCGTCCGTCCATTCCCATTGAGCCGCTTCTTGCCTTCTATGATGACAAGAAGCTGTACATTCTCAAGGAGTATATCGAGCGCATTTGTGCAATTCGAAAGAACACAGAGCTCACGCAGGAAGAGCTGGCAGCGATTGCCGAAGATCTTTATCTCGACGGGGAGAACGCAACAAAAATACGGGGGAATCAATCGACCATCGCACCGACTGCAATGGCGCCGGATGCCGGACAAACCACGCCCGACACGGATGTTCTGGAAGGAGAGGAAATCAGCGAGGATGATGCGGCGCGAATCACCCACGACCCGTATATGAATGCCGCAGCCGAGCAATTCCCTGACATTCACACCTACATTGACGAGGCTCAGCGAAATCGTTTCGTCAAAACCATTTTCAAGAAAGACCCTCACTTCTATGACGGTATCATTGCTTCACTGAATCGAACTCGAACCTGGAAGGAAGCCTCGATCCGGCTTC
>QKGJ01000192.1 GCA_003251275.1 Ignavibacteria bacterium | reverse complement strand
ACACCCATTCCGTCAATGATATGATCGAGAATTTCAAATCATCGGCGGCCAAAGGAGTGACCACCATTCTCCTGCAGGGTGGAGTGAATCCGGCAATTCCTTTTGAGTATTACCTCGAACTTGTTCGACGGACCGTGAACGAGGTGCCGGAAGTAACGCCGCATTTTTATTCAACTTCAGAGATTATCGGCATGGCCCAGGTCTCGGGGTTGACGATTCCCCAGGTGTTGAGGAAACTCTGGAATGCCGGTCAAAGGACCATCCCTGGCGGTGGGGCGGAGATTCTTTCGGACGGAGTGAAGAAAAAGATTTCCAGCAAGAAGGGAACCAGCGAAGATTGGCTCATGGTGATGCGGGAAGCGCACAAGATCGGATTCAAATCGACGGCGACGATGATGTACGGTCATCTTGAAAAGGACGAGGACATAGTCCGGCATCTCGACGTAGTTCGGCAACTTCAGGATCAATATCACGGATTTACGGCGTTTGTTCCCTGGAGCTTCAAACCTGGCAATACCCCACTTGAAAAAATCATCCCTCATTATGCCACTCCCACACGGTATCTCCAGATGCTTGCGTTTGCTCGCATCTATCTGGATAACTTCGACCATATTCAGGCATCGTGGTTCTCGGAAGGCAAGAAGGCCGGACAGATAGCGCTTCATTTTGGCGCCGACGATTTCGGCGGAACACTTCTGGAAGAAAACGTGCACGCTGCAGCAAACTTTGTGAACAAGACGAACACGGAAGAATGCATCTCGCTCATTCACGGTGCCGGCTTCGGGGCGGCCCAGCGGACGACGTTATACGAGGTGATCCGGGAGTTCCCGATAGCAAAAGGAATTGCCGCGTAGAGTTCTCACCTGGTTGCGCAGAATAATGAATTGCTTGTATGCGATTACTGATCGTCGAGGATGAAAGAAGGGTCTCACAGTTTCTGAAGAAAGGATTTCAGGCTGAGGCCTTTTCCGTCGATGTTGCAAATGATGGGCAGGCAGGATTGGAGTTAGCCTGTTCGGGGGATTACGATGCTGTAATTCTGGACATCATGCTTCCGCGAAAAGACGGCATCCAGGTTCTTCAGGAGATCCGCCAGGCAAAAATTGCGACGCCAATCTTAATCTTATCGGCAAAGGCAGATGTCGAGGATCGAGTGCAAGGACTGAATCTCGGCGCTGATGATTACCTTTCCAAACCATTTGCCTTCTCCGAGGTGCTTGCGCGAATCCGCTCGCTCCTCAGACGTCAATCGGACGACGATCGGTCGCCTCTCCTTACGCTTGCAGATCTTCAGATGGATGTCATTCGCCGGAAAGTGTTAAGAGGAGGGAAAGAGATCGAGCTGACTAATAAGGAATTCCAGCTTCTCGAGTATCTACTTCGAAACAAAGGACGCGTTCTCTCACGGGTGATTATGAGCGAACACATCTGGGATATGAATTTCGACAGCGAAACCAACATCGTCGATGTGGTCATCAACCGATTACGACGGAAAATTGACGATTCCTTCGCCCCACCACTCATCCACACCGTTCGCGGTGTCGGCTATGTATTGAAAGTTGCGGAAGAGTGAAACTCCTGCATCGGTTTCAGTCCGCTCGTTTTGTCCTCACGGCGTGGTACAGCTTCCTTTTATGCCTCTTCTTCATTATTCTCGGTTGGAGCGTCTATTTTTACCTTGATCATCTCTTGCGCCAAAACCTTGATGATGATTTACGTGCCGAGGCGGACTGGATTTATCAGCTTATCGATGTTGAACGAAATATTGCAAGACCTCGACGAAAAAGTCTCGCGGTGATTGGGGATATCGAGGATAGAATCACGAAACATTTCAGAATCGACCAGAAGAACTACGCCGTTCTTATCACCTCGCATACGGGACAAGAACTCTTCGAATTGGAACATCATGACTTCGAAAAACTCTTCGTGCGTCCGCCTCAGCAGGGGAAGGTCGACCTGCAAACAATTCATCCTGATGACAGCGAACCTGTTCGTGTAGCGACAATTGACGCGGACGGGGTCTTCATTTATGTCGCATTTCCCGAGAGAAATATCCAAGCTGTCCTTGAACATGTTTTCTTCATCTTCTTCGTTCTTGGTCCTGTAACGCTCCTCATTGCAATTGGGGGAGGTTGGATTATTTCAGGAGCAGTCCTGAAACCGGTACGCGATCTGGCCCGACAAACAAAAAGCATCACAGCGACAAATCTTACAAAGCGAATTCCCACCCGCAGCGTTCCCGATGAATTTGGATTGCTGATAGATAGTATTAACGATACTCTTGCACGATTGGAAAAGTCGTTTGACGAGATAAAGCAGTTTTCTATGAACGTAGCACACGAACTTAAAACACCGTTAACGATCCTACGAGGAGAAGCAGAGCTTGCACTTACCAGGGCGTTGTCGAGGCAGGAGTTTGAGCAGCTTATAACGACATACCTTGAGGAGACGGGGCGAATGGCGCATATCGTTGACGATATGCTGACGCTTGCGAAAGGGGAGGCCGGACAAATCCCCTTTCAGAAGAACCGAGTTCAGGTCGGACTTCTTTTGCAAGAAATTTACGAAGATGCATTAACTCTTGCTTCCACTAAGGACATTAGTGTTCACATAGAAGAAAGTCGTGAGGCAACCGTGCTTGGTGACGAATCGAGGCTCCGGCAACTCCTCCGCATCTTGGTGACAAATGCAATACAGTACACCGGTCGCGGCGGCACTGTCACGCTGGCTTGTCGAGTGCGGGAGGAGTCAGTTCTTGTGTCGGTGGCCGATAACGGCATTGGAATTCCTTCAGAGAGTCTTGACAAAATCTTTGATCGCTTTTATAGGGTCGACAATGCCCGCTCACGAGTGAGCGGTGGCAGCGGCCTGGGCCTTTCCCTCGCACACTGGATTGCCACCTCGCACGCCGGAACAATCGATGTGCAAAGCGAGATTGGTGTTGGAACGAAGTTTACGTTTTCCGTTCCACGCGTGAATTAAGTCCTTCCCACTGTTTCCTTCCTAATGTTGATGACAGGAATGTCATCATTCGTTCATCTCTGTGCCATAATCCTTCCGTATCAGAAGACAAGGAATAATGATAGTCGCTTATGAACTTCAAAAATGAATTGAACAAGGAAAGTGTCTCCCGGCGGATGACATGGGCCGTGGCTGGTGTGCTGATGCTTCTTGCCGTTTCATACTCATTGATGCTGATAGTGAACAACCTTCTTCGCCATTCCGGAAGATGACAAAACTGTCATGAAGAGTTCATGAACCAATCATTTCCGAAGCGTATCCTAGATGCGAGAATAAGGAATGACAAATGACAAAGGAAGACACTGACAATCCGCATAGTGAGCCTGGAATAGTCTTTTGGCAGCGAGGTTCAGTCATCGCGCTCATTATCCTTGTCGTGTCCATCATCGCCATTGTAGTGCTTGTTCGTTACACAGTCCTGTAATGGGACATTTTATCCATCCAAATAAACCCAGGAGGTTTTCCATGGTTTCTCGTTCAATAGCAATTCTCGTCGTCGGGAGTATTCTTCTCGCTATTCCCGTCCTCGCGCAGCAAGCAAAAGCTGCAAAGGCAACACCTACTCAAAAATCCGAGCCGGTGGTGAAAACACAACCCAAAGAAAAAGCAGTTGAGGAGGTAAAAGCTGCTCCGAAGGCCACACCAGCAATGCAGGCGGCGAAGGCAGCCTCAATGAAAAAAGCAACAAAGGAAGTTGCAAAATCGTCCGGGGAGACAATTCCCAAAGCGGCTCATGCAAAGAAGGAAAAAGCCATGAATGCAAAAAAGGCGTCGACGACGACACCAGCAACAACGCCAACGGAAAAGAAACGTCAGTAAATCACCTTGTTCGAAAGGAGAACAGGGATGGGGCATCTCTGTTCTCCTGTTATGTAGGGAGTAAATGATGAAAGAAAGAGTGATAAGATTGGGAGTCGCTGTAATAGCAATCGGAGTTGTTGTCTGGGCAACACAAGCGATGCTGCCCTCACCGGGCAGGGCGAACGCAAAGCCGCTATCGAAAGCGATCGTGGAGAATGAAACCGGAAACACCGGCGGAAAAGAGCTGCTCAAGCAATTCAGTTTGGCTTTTGAACAGGCAGCGGGGAAAGTCAATCAAAGCGTTGTCTCAATCATGAGCGAACAACGACAATCCAATGGTATCAGCCAGGACCCCTTTCAAGGATTCTTCGGTGATGAATTCTTTGGGCGGTTCTTCGGACCAAATAGGCAGCGTGAATCCCAACCGATCCGGGCGATGGGCTCGGGGGTTATCGTCTCCAGGGATGGATACATTCTCACGAACAACCACGTTGTGAAGGATGCGCAGAATATCGTTGTTCAGCTGGACAACAAGAAGAAGTATCCTGCCACAGTGGTCGGTACCGATCCTCAAACGGACATAGCCGTCATAAAGATTGAAGGGGAGAATCTTCCGATGGCAAATCTGGGGAATTCCGATTCGGTGCGCGTGGGTGATTGGGTGATTGCAGTTGGCAACCCTTTTGAATTATTGCACACGGTGACGACAGGAATCATAAGTGCAAAAGGGAGGAGTGGCGTCGGGCTCGCAGACTATGAGGATTTCTTACAAACAGATGCGTCCATCAATCCGGGAAACAGCGGAGGGGCCTTGGCGGATCTGGATGGGAATGTCATCGGCATCAATACCGCAATCAGCAGTCCCTCCGGGGGCAACGTGGGAATTGGCTTTGCGATCCCAATTAATCTGGCCAAACATGCGATGTCTCAATTGATCGAGCATGGAAAAGTAACGCGAGGGCTCCTCGGCCTCGTACCGCAGGATATCGACGAGACTCTGGCAAAAGCATTGAAACTGAAATCAACGTCAGGAGTCCTCGTTGGCGATGTCTCCAAAGACGGGCCTGCAGAAAAAGCCGGGATCAAGCAAGGCGACGTGCTCATTTCCATGGATGGAAAGCTGATTCAAAGCGCAGCGCAACTGCGCCAGGATGTCGCTGCGATTGCTCCGGGTACTTCAACTCACTTCGAATTACTGCGGGACGGAACCCGAAAAGGAGTTACGGCGAAAATCGGGGAACGACCTGCGGATAGCGCCGATGGGAGGTTGCGTGGCAACGATGACACCCACGAAGCATCCTCCATCGGCGTGACTGTCCAGGATCTTACACCATCGCTTGCCCAGCAATTGGGTTTTGAGGGTGTTCATGGCGTCGTTATCGTAAGTGTGAAACCCGGAAGCCCGCTCGGCGAGACCGGCCTCACCCAAGGTGACCTGATCAAGGAAGTAAACAGAAAGGCCATTCATTCGGTGCAGGAATTTAATAAGGCTCTTCTTGCCGTTCCGAAAGGTGGAAGCATTGCTTTGCTCGTGCAACGGGAAGAGCATTCCTTTTTTGTGGCGGTTGACAAACCGAGCTAGTATACCTGTAACTCCGGATACCGCGAGAGCAGGATGGTATTCGGAGTTACTGTTGTTTTTCAAGATTCCAATCCCTACACTAGTGCCACTTGTTGCCAGCACCACGGCGCAAGGCTACCTTTCGTTTTTCTCTCGCATACCATAACCGACATGCTCTATGCTTGGTCATTTCATCGAACCTGAAATTCGCGCGTTGATCGAAAACCATGACTTCGCAACACTTCGTGAAGTCATAGACGATCTCCTCGTTCCCGACATTGCCGATTTGATTTCGGATCTGCCCGATGCGGAGCAGGCAGTTGTTTTTCGTATCCTACCTAAAGGCACCGCAGCGGAAACGTTTGAGCATCTCGACATTGCAGCCCAAACGACTCTCTTGAAATCGCTTGGAAGAGAGGAAGTCGTTCACGTTCTCAACACGATGAGTCCCGACGATCGAACAGCCCTTCTGGAGGAACTTCCCGGGTCCATCACAAAGCAGGTTATTTCCCTCCTCACGCCGGATGAACGTCGGGTTGCGCAGGCCCTGCTGGGATATCCTGAGAAAAGCGTGGGCCGGCTCATGACCCCTGATTATGTTGCAGTGAAGAAAGATTGGGGTGTGGGACAGATTCTTGCCTCGATACGAGAACACGGCAAGGATTCAGAGACACTGAACGTCTTGTATGTAGTGGATGAACGGGGAAAACTGGTTGACGATTTCCGCATTCGCGAAGTATTGCTGGCTCCGCTAACGGCCACCGTTGCTGATCTCATGGATAATAAGTTCGTTGCTCTTAATGCAGTAGATGATGAGGATGTTGCCGTCCGGAGATTTCGGAAGTATAATCGGATCGCCTTGCCTGTAGTGGATAGCGATGGGATTCTCGTGGGTATTGTCACTATTGATGACGTGCTAAACATTGCGGAAGAAAAGAACACTGAAGACATTCAGAAATTTGGCGGTGTTGAGGTATTGGATGAGCCGTATCGATCCATTCCACTACTCCGGATGGTCAAGAAAAGAGCAGGATGGCTCGTAATCCTTTTTATCGGTGAAATGCTCACCGCGACCGCGATGGGCTATTTTGAAGATGAGATAGCGCGTGCGGTGGTTCTTGCACTCTTCGTTCCGCTGATTATTTCTAGCGGAGGTAACTCGGGTTCACAAGCGGCAACGCTGATAATCCGGGCAATGGCCCTCGGTGAAATACATCTTGCGGATTGGTGGAGGGTAATGCGACGCGAGTTTCTTACCGGACTTCTCCTCGGAGGAATTCTGGGAATAATCGGATTCATGCGAATAGCGATCTGGTCGATGTTCAGCAATATCTACGGCGCGCATTGGTTGTTAATTGCAGCCACGGTTGGTTTTAGCCTGGTCGGAGTTGTTTTGTGGGGTTCACTGTCGGGGTCAATGCTTCCTTTGGTCCTGAAACGCTTCGGTGCCGATCCGGCCACTTCGTCCGCTCCGTTTGTCGCGACTCTCGTCGACGTAACCGGTTTGGTGATTTACTTCAGCGTTGCTGTGGTGATTCTCTCAGACGTTTTGCTGTAGCCTGTCCCCGGCCTCTTTACAAGTACTTGAGCACCAGATACAAGATCGCGACAATACACACAACAATTGCAGGCACAGCAAACAGGCCTATGGACTTTGCCCGCGTAAGGGCCTGTTTCTGGAGGGTAATTGATTCCTCGACTGATTGCATGGACTGCCGCGCCCGATCCTCAAGGAGTTTTGTCTGCTTCTCGATGAGTGCCAGCGATTGCTTCTGCGTTTTCTCTATTTCCTTTAACACTGACAGGACCTCGACTTTGTATTCCTTATCGTTTATCAATGTGTTTGTCCTTCCTGCTTTGTACGGTACCTTCGTTGCATAGTTTTCGTAATGCGAACGATTCCTGTTGCATCACCTCATCTTTGGCTTCCAGAGACCCTTTGCAAAAACCATTCGGATATCATCCAGCACCTCTTGATCAAT
>QKGJ01000012.1 GCA_003251275.1 Ignavibacteria bacterium | reverse complement strand
TATTGGAGCGAGCGGCGCGATTGCCGGTGTGCTGGGAGCGTATTTTCTCCTGTATCCACGCGCTAAAGTTCTCACGTTGATTCCTCTGTTTGTGTATTTTCCGGTAGTTGAAATTTATGCGTTCTTTTTCCTCGGGTTCTGGCTGGTGCTGCAGTTCTTGCAGGGGGGAATGGCTGCAGGTGCCGACGCAGGTGGAGGCGTCGCATGGTGGGCGCACGCCGGGGGATTCATCATCGGGGCTCTCTTTCTTCCGATCATTCTTCTTTTTCGGCGGCTTCGAGCGTAACCGCCTTATTGACTGTCCTCTATGGACGCAGTATATTAGTACAACCACAAACGCATTCCCAAAATCTTTTTTGTGATTCACTCATATATCTGAGGACCCTTTAATGATATCACGATTTCTTTCCGTCGCCTTCATACTCTTCGCCATTTGTTCTGTTTCTCTTTCCTCCACTACTCTCAAAACCGGGGTTATACAGAAAAAGTCGCTTCCTCTCGATGGAATTGCTGGGAAGCAGATGAAAACGCGCGAGAACAGTCAGTATCTAAGTGGCCGAATTATCATCAAGCTGATGCCGGGCGAAACAATCGAGGCGATATCTTCCGCTCTTTCACCCCTGTCCGTAAGCAGGACAGCTCGCATCTTCAACGATCCCATGGCTTCACGATCGAGCGGGAATGTCGATCTCTCACGATTCTACTATGTTGACTACTCTTCGCCGGTTGACGTCTTTGCCGCCGCCGAGGAATTGTCCGCCTTGGCGGAAGTGCAATATGCGGAGCCGCAGTTCATCTACCCGCTCAGTGAAACCTCGCTCTTTACCCCGAACGATCCATCATTCGGGAGTCAATGGGGATTGACGAAAATCCAGGCGCCACTTGCCTGGGATATCACCCAGGGTGACACGTCGGTTGTTATCGCCATCGTCGATTCCGGCGTCGAGACTGGGCATCCTGACCTTGCCGTAAACATATGGAATAATCCAGGTGAGACGGGACTGGACGGCAGCAGCAATGACAAACGATTCAATAACATCGATGACGACGGAAACGGCTATGTCGATGATTGGCGGGGGTGGGACTTCGGCGGCGCCGATTACAACAATGTTGTCCCCGACAATAATCCTAATCCAACGGGCAGCAACAATGCGCACGGAACACATGTCGCAGGTATCGCATCCGCGGCAACAAACAACAACACCGGCGTCGCTGGTGTCGGGTTCAAATGCAGATTGCTTCCCGTGAAGACAAGCGCAGACAACGATACAAGAGCTCCAGGCGGGCTCGGATATATTATTGCCGGCTATGAAGGTGTTGCGTACGCCGCGTTTATGGGCGCCGACGTCATGAACATGAGTTGGGGGGGAAGTGGAGGATCGCAGTTTGAACAGGATATTGTGAACTATGCGACTCAACAGGGAACACTCCTTGTTGGTGCGGCCGGCAACGGCAATTCAAGTGCTTCTCACTATCCTTCCTCATACAACAACGTGATATCTGTTGCGGCCACAAATTCTGCTGACATCCGGTCGAGCTTTTCAAACTACGGAATTGATATTGATGTGTGCGCGCCGGGTTCTTCAATCCTCAGTACTGTCTACCCAAGCTCTTATGCGACGTGGGATGGGACATCGATGGCGAGCCCGTTTGTTGCAGGTCTGGCGGGGCTGGTGAAGTCAGCGCACCCTACGTACACCGGACTCCAGTTGGGTGAGCTTATGCGGATGACCTGTGATAACATCGACGGAATAAACCCATCGTATGCGGGACTTCTTGGACGGGGACGCATCAATGCAAGCCGCGCGCTCACGGAGTCTCCTTCTGCCGTGCGTGCCCGGAACTTTCTCATGCGCGACTCGCTTGGCGGTAACAACAACGGCAATCCAGAACCGAATGAAACCATCGACCTGTACTTTACATTTACAAACTATCTTTCACCAACGACCAACGCGAGCGCTGTGTTGACTACTACCGCGCCAGGGTTGACAGTGATAAACGGGATGTTCAACATCGGAGTGCTCGGCACCCTTGATACAATACGTAACACGGCAACGCCGTTTCGTATTCAGCTCAGCGGATCGGTGACCCCGGGCCTCATTGCGACGTTGAAGCTCACGTTGACTGACGGCTCTCAGTCCGATACACAATTCTATACCCTTGTTATCAATCCGACCTACCAGAATCATAACATCAACCAGGTAACGGTGACGATGACAAACAACGGTCGGATCGGGTACAATAACTTTCCAACGAACAGCCAGGGAGTTGGATTTCTCTATCCATCCGGAGGTGCGAACCATCTTTTTGAGGGGGGATTAATCATTGGGAATTCCGCAACAAGACTTCTGAGCAATGTACGCAACCCGGGTGGCACGCAGGACAACGACTTTCTGTCAAGCCAGATTTACAATCTCCAGACCCCGGGAGTGATTTCAAATCAGGATGGAAGTACCGTGTTCTCGGACTCGTCAGCTCCCCTTGCTAATCGGCTTGGGATCCAGGTGAAGCAATACACGTACGCGTTTGCCGATTCAAGTGATGATGACTATGTACTGGTTCGCTACGATATACGTAATCTTACCTCAACGACAATTTCGGGCCTCTACGTGGGACAATTCTTCGATTGGGACATTGCGAACTATATTACAAACCGCACGGCATATGACCCGACGAGAAGTCTTGCATATGCGTGGGATCAGAATACTCCCACAGCACCGTACATTGGCATGCGTGCTCTGGATTCTGCGGCAGGGGTCCGCGGCCTTGTGAATGATGGAAACATTGTGCTGGATCGTGCCGGAAAATGGGGATGGATCAGTGGTGGCATCGGCCAAGCTTCAGCGGGCCCTCAGGACATTCACACTGTTATCTCTTCCGGGCCTTACACGATTGGAGGGGGAGCAACAAAGATGGTGAGCTTCGCGATGGTGGGTGGCGCGACGCTTGTCACAATGCAGGCAAACGCAGACGCCGCCAAAGCAAAATGGGAACATATCCGTCTTTTGGTTGGAGTGGAAGAGGAAAGAGAGGAGGTGCCCGCCGCTTACAAACTCGCTCAGAACTATCCCAACCCGTTCAATCCCTCAACCACCATCCGCTATGCGATTCCGCAGGCTGAGAGTGTAACTCTGCAGGTATTTGACATTCTTGGCCGTCATGTGTCGACGTCGGTCGATGAGGTAATGCCGGCAGGTGAGCAGGCGGTGCAATTCAACGCGTCCGGACTTGCCTCGGGGATGTACTACTACCGGATGCAATCGGGGCGATTCTCAGAAACCAGGAAGCTGATCTTGCTTCGATAGGGGTTGGCCAATGATGAAAGAAAAGGGCGGAGGCGACTCCGCTTTTTCTTTTTGTGCCCGAACCAAGGGTAGGATTCTTACGTTATTCTCAAAGGGCTAGGCTCTTGCTTGGGGAATACCATGTTTGTAGATTGATTCAACAACAACCCCTCGTAAATACAGGTCAAAGTGAACAAAGCGGTCGTCATAGTACCACTGGCATGTTCCTCGTTATTGATGTCATGTATGCAGCCGAATGAACAAATCGTACAACCGCCTCCTGTCCAAACTTTGGGTGGCGTATTCAGTGGCCAGGTGAAGCCGATTCTTGATCGCAATTGCGGCGGTTCAACGTGTCACAGTGGAGGACCCTCTGGTTTTGCGGGCGGGGTTGATCTGACTTCGTTTGAGGGGATTTTCCGCGGAGGAATTTATGGAACCGTTGTCGCACCCGGGAGTGCATTCATGAGCTCTCTCGTGCAATCAATCAATCGAACCGATACAACCATTAGTCCGATCTCGAGCGTAGGTATGCCGGCGGGGAGAAATCCTATTTCAACACAAGATGTTCAAACGATTTCGCATTGGATAGACAGTGGAGCATTGAACGACGAAGGCCGGCCACCATTTCCTGAGCCACGGCCGATGGGGAAAGTCTACTTCTCGAGTCAGGCGGTTGACCTTGTCGGCGTGCTCGATATCGAGTCGAGCAGAATTATCCGGTATGTCTCCGTTGGCAACGCATTGCCCCTTGCAAGTCCCCCGCAAGCTCCGCACAATGTCCAAATTGATGATCAAGGTAGATACTTCTACACGACCATGATCTCCCAAGGAACGTTGAAGAAATACGACGCAGACACGTACCAGTTGGTCGGATCAGTAGCCGTTGGTGCATCACCGGCGCATGTCGTGATTACGCAGGACGGATCGAAGGCATACGTGACGAATTTCAGCAACTCTCTTGGTCAGGTAACGGTGGTGAACACTGCAACGATGACGGTAACCGGAACAATTACTGCTCCTCCGTTAATGAACAAAACACATGGTACCCGACTCTCGCATGACGGGCGCTATTTGTATGTTGGAAGTAATCTCGGCGATCTTGTACACGTGATTCGCACATCCGATGATCAGGTGATAGCGCACGTCCCGGTGGCGCAGAACGTTCCACCGATCGGCTCATCTAAATACAAACCGTATCAGATTGCGGTCCGTGACGACGATCGGTTTATTTATGTCACACTTACGGACTCCTCGAAGGTAAGTGTCATCGAACGAGTCGACAGCACATTTAGTTTGGTGAGGACGCTGCCGGTTGGCGCGCGTCCGTTACAATGTGAAATTACGCGTGACCAGCGGTTCCTGTACGTCTGCAACCAAGGCTCACGCAGTGTAACCGTGATTGACGCGCAAACAAACACGGTGCTCACGACGATTCAAAACGTGGGGCCGCGTCCACATGGAATCGATATTACCGAGGACAGCCAATTGGTGTATGTCTCATGCGAAAACTCTGGAGGCACCGATCCACCACATCATCCGGTGGTAGGAAGTACCGCGCCGGGCTATCTAGCCATCATTGATGTCAATACCCAGAGTGTCATTCGGACTATCGAAGTTGGGGGATTTGCAGCCGGAGTCTCGATCTCACCGGGGAAGGGGAATTGACATGAAATGTTTCTCGACTTTGGCCTTATCAATTCTCGTGCTTTTCGTCGGGTGCGACCAGAGTGTTGAGCAAGTGCTCGAGCCGAGAGCATTTGTGAATGTCAGCATCCAGGGGTTGCCACGACTCCAATCTGGCGAGGGTCGATATGAACTCTGGGCAAATTTCTTTGAATTGAACAAACGGACAGTGGGTTCTGCGGTTCTTCATTCCGAAGTCAATCTTATTGCAGCCTTCAACATCGGTCAAGATGGAGAAACCATCGTAGACCTTTCGGGTGAGCCGTTCGAGTTTGAAATTCCGGAAGGAAAGAATTCCCAACTTCTCGACGAGGCATTCATTGTGTTGCGGCGCGATGGAGAAGCCGGGGGGCCGCCCGAGGAAGATGTTCCGCCGGGGTCGATCATCTTGGCCGGTAGTTTTACGGGCGACGAGGCATTGGCCGCATCCGATCTCTCTTTCAGCTTTGCGAAGGCGTTTGGAACATCATTCAGTCAGGTCAAAGGGACCTACAGCATTCAAACGCCAACGTCTGCCGCAGTGATGGATTCTCTTTCAGGGGTCTGGTTTTACCGTCAGGACATACAAGGTCCATCGCTTCAGTTCTTTCCCACGCTTCCGGATGGGTGGGTGTATGAAGGTTGGGTTGTGTTTGATTCAGGTGGAGTCGTTGCTAGTTATTCGACAGGAAGGTTCGCGCGCGTTGACAGTGCAGACTTTGATGGTGCGGGACCTGGCGGGGGACCTTTGGCGGGCCTGAATGTCCCTGGACAAGATTTCATTGTAGGGAATCCATCACATCTGAATCTGACCTCTCCAGGATATTCGTTCATGATCACGCTTGAGCCGTGGCCGGACAATTCGCCCAATCCATCGTCGCTGATCCTTCTTTCCTCCCAGCCAATTCCTATCGTGGATTCTCCCGAGGTCCGAGACGGTGAGTTGATCAACTGGTCGTTGACAACACAGCCAAGGGCAAGCATCCGGGTGCGGCGGTGAGGTATCGATGAATTGGTGTAGGAACATATTACTCTGCGCCACCTCGACACTAGTCATTCTCATGAGCGCATCCGCTCTTGCGCAGTTTTCCTACAACCGGGATTACTATAGCATCCCGATATCCAGGAATGGAAACCAGATCGAACATCCATGGACAGGCGGTTTTTACAATCCTTCTCATCAGTTTGCTGATCTCGATGGAGATGGAGATCTTGACCTGATACAGTTAGATTTGTACGACGGGAGTCTTTCATACTTTGAGAACATCGGCTCCGCGTTGGCTCCGGTCTTCAGGGAAGTCCATCCGGCTTCTGTTATTTTCCCCTCCGTCCGGGCTTGGTTTCGTCTTGCGGATATCGACGGCAACGGAACGATCGACGTCATGACTGCCGGCGACAGCCTCAATAGTGTTCGCATCTACCGCAACGAAGGAACACCGCAAGCGCCATTGTTCAATCTGTGGATACCGACGCTGCGCGATTCCACCGGCAGAATCGTATTCGCGCAGGAACAATGTCTCCCCGCTTTTGCCGATATGGATGGAGACGGAGATCTTGACTTCTTCTCGCTCAACCCCGGTGAAGGTACGATCAACTTCTATCAGAACATTGGCTCATCAACTTCCATCAATCTGGCATTTCGGACCGCGCGTTGGCAGAACATCCAGATTTGTCCTGGCTGTGGAGGGCTTTCGCCAAACGCTCATGGGGCAGGCAGCATGTTTTTTGCGGACATAGACGCCGATGGAGATAAGGATCTTTTCTATGGAGACCTTTTTGATCCAGGTCTATTTTTTTATCAGAATAGCGGAACCGCGCAGGTTGCCTCCATGGACTCCGTCTCCGGGCATTTTCCTGCCAGCAATCCAATACTGACCGGAGGATTCAACCAACCAACATTGGTTGATATTGACAGCGATGGCGATCTGGATATGTTCGTCAGTGTTCTTACTGCTTCAGCATATGTCGACAATTTCTGGTTCTACAGGAACACAGGTTCGCCGTCGGTGTATCAATTTGCCCTTGAGTCAAAGAACTTCCTCTCCACGTTCGATATCGGAGGGGAGAGCGCGCCTGCGTTAGTGGATATCGATGGCGATGGCGACCGTGATCTTTTTGTGGGTGGATTGCTGGGACAAGTGGCCTTCCTCAGAAACAACGGAACAAGTACAAGCCCGTCGTTTGTATTTGAAGACAGCACTTTCATTGACAGCTATCCGAACCGTTTTGTCTACGTCCCTCGTTTCGTTGATATCGATGCAGACGGTGACAAGGATATGTTCCTGGCGCACTTCAACGGAAACATTGAGTTCTATCGAAACGCAGGGAGTAGCTCCAGTTTTTCTTTCCAGCGGGAGTTCTCACATCTTGATAGCATTAACGTCGGTTTCTATGCTGCCGCTGATTTCTGTGACATCGATGGGGATGGGGATGAAGATCTTTTTGTCGGGAGCGGAAACGGACGGATTCGGTTTTATCGAAATGATGGCTCACCCCAGGCGTTTTCATTTACTCAGGTGACAACCTCTTTTGAGGGAATCCAGGTGTCTGGAAACTCCAAGCCGTTTTTTGCCGACTTTGATGGCGACGGCGATTGTGACCTGGTAGTTGGGACGACAGACGGAAAACTCGTCTACTATCGAAACGATGGATCACCAACAACTCCAACCTTTGTCTATGTGACCGATACATTTGTCAACGACAAGGGCCCGATTGGAGAGGCGGCTCCGTTCTTTGCTGACATTGATGGGGACAATGATCTTGATTTGTTCCTTGGTAGTTATCGTGGAGGAATTGAGTTTTATCGACAGATTAGCACCGCGGTTCCTACAACCACGGAGAGGCAGTTGCCACAGTCTTTTGTCCTTCATCAGAACTATCCAAATCCGTTCAATCCTTCGACGACTATCCGGTTTGATTTGAGTGAGGAGGGGAGAGTGACACTTGTAGTGTTTGATCTTCTGGGGCAACACATCTCGACGATTCTTGACGCACATCGTGCTCCAGGTTCATATCAAGTTCACTGGAATGCTGAATCAGTCGGGACAGGCACGTACTTTTACCGGCTCGATTTTGTTCCATTGCTCAAGGGCGTTTCCCCTTCATCGAAAACCCTCCATATGACTTTCGTCCGGTAGCTCGTGGTTCGATAATCGTCCACCGGGAGTCTTTGCCATGAAGCATCTGATTGAGAGGGGGATGGAAAACGGATAACAAACCGTTCTTGTATCTTAAATGATTTGTTGCGAGATTTGAGAGAACATTTCACAGGAGATAAGGTGAAAATGGCAATGAGATCCGGACAGAATTTCGGCTTCTTTCTAGCCCTAGTCAGCTTGTCATTGCTCCAGGCGACTACCCTGCCCGCTCGCGCCCAGTTCGAAGGGGTGATCGAAACTGAGAACATTACGACCGACGAGGTGGGCGAGAAAGTGTACTTTGTAATGACGATGTGGATTAAAGATAGTCTACTGAAGATCCAGAGTGTTTACCGGGGTGATAATCCAAGTTCAACTATGATCTATCGGAACGACCTTGGGGTAATATGGATGGTAAATGAGCTTGACAAATCGTATTTCGAAATCCGGCAGGAGGGAGAACCCGAGAAGGTACCAATGCCATTCTCTCGAGACAAGACGGATCAGTTCAAAGTGACAAGAACAGGGAAAAAGAAGAAGATGCTTGGATATTCCTGTGAACAGGTTATGTTAAGGCGGAGAGGAGAGTTGACAGAGATTTGGGGGACGAAAAATCTGGCACAGGTTTCGCGTTCTCTCGCCAAAACTACAGGGGAAGAATTCTCTCAGGCCTCTGATGATTGGAACAAAGAGCTAAGGAAAATGAATCTTTTTCCGTTGTATGCATCCACATCTCTCGACAACGTTCTTGTCGAACTCCAGGAGGTGAAGAAGCTTGATATGCGCTCACTTCCAATGGAAATTTTTGATATTCCTCAGGGCTATCGAAAGCAAAAGCCCGATGAGATGTTTGATGCCGGGAACAAATAAAGAAAGCCCGTCGAAAACGGGCTTTGAAGTACCAAAGGAGGGACTCGAACCCTCACGGAGTTTAAGCTCCACTGGATTTTGAGTCCAGCGCGTCTACCAATTCCGCCACTTTGGCTGCTAAAGTGGTGCAAATATAGGAAAAAGGGTTCCGAAATTCAATCCGGTCCGCAGGCTCACAAGTCGAAGATTTCTCAACCGACCAAGTGAAGGAGGGCTACCGTCTCATTCGTTACAGTAATTTTCCTGTTTTGTCAACCTGAGTCGAATGAGCGGAACTACATTGACATATTTTATTTGGCGTTCATGGCTGAGCTCCTCGTTCGTCCTTGGTCTGTGTCTCCTCTTTCCGATCGATGTCCAATCACAAGCCTCTACTCCATCTAACACTGTCGACCGATTTCTCAACGTCTCCACCTGGAGTTCGGACTCGGTTTTTACGCTTCCACACCAATTCGTTGTCGCCAGCACTGAGACGGTGTGGCTTGCCGGCAAGCGATTGGTCCGTGGGCTGCAATACTCAATTGACTACAGATTCGGTAGGGTGAGTCTTGACACGGCGTTCGTCGGTGAATTGCAAAAGGAGGGTGTCGATCCTGTTTCTCACATCATTATTGTATACCGTTATTTTCCTCTTGAATTCAAGGAGAAGTATTACCTTCGACGGCCCATTGTTCTGAGGGATTCCACAGGGAGTGATAGCATCCGCATAGCCGCGGTTTCTCCCCCTTTGAGCTTGAGCGAAATGTTTGGTTCTGATCTTCAGAAGAGTGGAAGTATCTTCAGAGGATTTGTCGTCGGTTCGAACAGGGATTTCACCGTGAACTCGGGGTTGCGCCTGCAGTTCTCCGGACGAATCACGAATGATCTGGAAATCGCGGCATCTCTCACCGACGAAAATACCCCCATCCAGCCGGAAGGAACGACTCAAACTCTTCAGGAGTTTGACAACGTGTTTGTTGAATTGAAGGGAACGGACTATGCGGCAACGCTCGGTGATTTCCATTTTGAAGCGGAAGGAACTGAATTTGGTAGGATCAAGCGAAAACTTAGCGGTGCACAAGGGATAGCAACATATAGAATTGGAAACAACAGCGGCACAACAGTAATCGCCGGAGCCGTTGCCAGAGGGCAGTTTCATTCACTCAAGTTTCAAGGTTTGGAGAGTGTCCAGGGGCCATACCGGCTTTCAGGAAGAAATGGTGAAAGGAATATCATCGTCCTTGCAGGCACCGAGCGAGTGTATCTAAACGGGGAGCGTATGCTCCGGGGTGAAACAAATGATTACACAATAGACTATGGGGTAGGCGAAATCCGATTCACAACCGGTCGCCCGATTACGGCCTCGTCACGCATTGTTGTTGACTTTGAGTACAGCGACCGACAGTTTTCACGGTCACTAATTGGCGCCTCAACTGAGGCAAACCTGATTGACAAGTCCCTGATCTTGAATGCTTCATTCTTTCGAGAGGCAGACGATCCTGATAACCCCATTGACTTTGCAGTAACCGACAGCGCAAAAGCGATATTATCCGCTGCAGGCAACAGTCGTGAAAACGCTACGGTTAGTGGAGTTACACAGGTCGATTCTAATGGATTCTACATTCGAGTCGATTCTACGCTTGGCAACGGTTCTCCCGTGGTAATCTACCGATATGCACCCGGTCCGCTGGCAAGATATGTTGTGACTTTTTCCCAAGTGGGGTTCGGGAAAGGGGACTACATTCGTCAGGGACTCGGTGTGTTCATCTGGCGGGGTCCCGGAGCGGGCGATTACCTCCCGATCCAGTTTCTTCCGATGCCGACCGATCATCAGCAAATTGACCTGAGATTGGAGGCTCATCCGCGTTCTGATCTCGCAGCTACCATAGAACTTGCTCGATCGGTATTCGATCCGAACAGGTTTTCGCTTCTTGACAACGAAAAAAACAGCGGTAGTGCTATTTCTCTTGGTGCATCCTATGCTCCCGCAGAAATTGAGATTGGCGGGACTACTCTCGGAGCAGCATCGTTTTCGGTCAAACATCGATTTCTAGGGGATAGGTTCAATCCAATCGACAGAATCGATGATGCCGATTTTAGCAGGAAATGGGGAACGGACTCCATACTTGCTGGCGATGAGCGAACCACGGAGGGTTTGATGAGTTATTCGCCAACGAAAGACCTCACCGTTGGGGGAGGTGTTGGGACATATCGCAAAGGCGAGTCCTTCAGGACCACCCGGACTAATGCTTTCTTTAATAGTGTCGGAGAGGACATGCCCGTTGCAGAGTACCAGTTTGAGAGACTGGTTACTGAGGACAAAAATCTCGGAACCAACAGCTTGTGGAATCGGCACAGGGGTCGAATACAGAAGAGTTTTTCCAGTGTCACCCCATTTGCGGGTATCGAGACCGAAAGGAGGAGAATCCGATCGATTTCCGGGGATTCGTTGGCTCCTGGGTCATTCGGATACGAATCGTTTGGCGGAGGCTTCCGCTGGGAGAATATCGGACCGGCTACCATAAGCGCAAGAGTTGATATGAGGGGTGATGATAGCTTGTTCGCGGGGAGCCTGATCAGGGAATCGCAGTCCTTGACGCAAACGTATGAAGCGTTGATCAATGACGGTCAATCGCTCAGTTCAAATCTAAATGTTGTTCTCCGATCTCGGAGACCTTCTGAGACCTTTCGGCTGCTGGGAAGAATCGAAAACAAAACCGTCCTCGTCCGCAGCCAAACCAGATATTCTCCCTTTCGTCGGGCACTGGAGGCGGATTTGCTTTACGATGTTTCGACGGAGCGGTCGTCAAAGCTTGAACGCGTGTTTCTAAAAGTTGCTCCGGGAAGCGGCAATTATCGCTATGTCGGAGATCTCAATGCGAATGGTGTTGCTGATGAGTCCGAATTCGAAATGGTGCGGTTTGATGGTGATTTTGTGGCGGTGAACATTCCGACAGAAGAACTGTTCCCGGTCATTGATCTTCGAACAGGATTGAGAGTGCGTCTCCGTCCCGCTTTAATATTGCAAAACCCTGACGGGACTTTTGAGAAATTAATTTCAATCATATCAACTAAAACCTATATTCTTTTGGACGAGAAAAGCACTAAAAAGCATCTCGCAAAAATTTACCTGCTCTCGCTTAAGAATTTCATGAATGACTCCACCACCATCAGCGGTTCGAACCTGTTCACTCAAGATCTCTTTTTTTTTGAGGGTCGTCCAGAGTTTTCCGCCCGCATTCGGTTTTCACAAAGGAACTCGCTAAGCAATTTCAGTAGCGGACTGGAGAGGGGATTCGGGCGCGAAAGATCTCTGAGGATCAGGTGGCAATTGGTGACGGAAATCGCAAATCAAGTTGAATTCGTGAATAAAGTGGATAACCTCCGAAGTAATGTGTTTGGGCGTCCGCATCAGATCACCTCGAATGCTTTCAGTTTTGACCTCTCGTACAGGCCGGAACAGGAGATCGAATTCGGGATGAAGTTGGACGCGGGCACATCCAGAGATGATTTACAGAATCCGGCCGTTGATGCTTCGGTCAATACTCAAGTTCTACGGTTTGTTTATGCCTTTCGGGGAGCAGGTCAAGCTCGACTTGAACTGGGAAGGGAAGAGCTGAATGTTTCACGGTCAACAACTGAACTGCCGTTTGAGCTCACCGGTGGCCGCGTTCCCGGGAAGACGTGGCTCTGGAGAGTATCCATCGACTATAGACTTGTTCATTTTATCCAGGCGACACTCAGCTATAACGGTCGGACCGAAGGAGGGCGGTCGCCGATTCACAACGCGCAAGCAGAAGTTCGCGCATTTTTCTGAGATTAGGGAAACGATTAACGGTCATGGTCCTCTTGCGTTTATGGATGGGATTCGGTATACTCCTCTGCACACGCTTTGAAATCTATCGAGTGCTTTTTCCTTCGTCATTCACTCTCGCTTCATCTCGACATTGCTCTCATGGTTTACTGCACCTCATTTGATTCACGAGTTGGTCTGATATACGTTGCCTCAACCGACAAGGGAGTCTGCAAAGTGAGTGTCCCGAAAGAAACAAAAAAAGACTTTCTGAAGTGGCTTCACGATAATTTCACTGACAATGAAGTACGCGAAAACAAATCGCGCAACAAGGAAGCGATCGATCAACTCAACAGGTACTTTTCTGGGAAGCTCGCGCGCTTCACATGCTCAGTCGATCTTATGGGGACACCCTTCCAGATGCGTGTCTGGAAAGAACTCACCAAGATTTCCTACGGAACAACCATCTCATACAAGCAACTGGCAAAACGACTGGGGACGAGTCGAGGTTACCAGGCAATCGGACGGGCGAACGCAAACAATCCTGTTCCGATCATCATTCCTTGTCACCGCGTGATCGGTACCGACGGGTCACTCGTTGGGTACGCAGCCGGTGTAAAGACGAAAGAGTTCCTGCTGAAGTTGGAGGGTGCACTCATGATCTGACAACACCGCAACACAAGCTCCATCTCTTTCCCTTCCGTGTACACGAAAAACACCTTGCCTTCTCCATTCATTTTCAGTATCATCGATACATCGTCTACATTCTAGCGAACACGGAGAACGGTAATCTCAAGCGCGAGTACTCGTCTTCGTGTTTTTGTGTCTTCTGTTATGTCGAACCCTTCAACCCCATCAGGCATGCGCCTCACCGATCTCAACAACGTTCAACAAGAGGCTGTGAAAGCAGTGAACGGCCCGGTAATGATCATTGCCGGTGCGGGGAGTGGAAAAACGCGCGTTCTTACATACCGGATCGCACATTTACTTGACCTCGGCGTTCGACCCGATTCGATCCTGGCGCTCACGTTTACCAACAAAGCTGCCAATGAAATGCGTGAACGCATTCACGCTCTGCTCGGAGGTGAACAGATCGGATTGTGGATGGGAACATTTCATTCCATCTTTGCACGGATTCTGAGACGAGAATGCGAACATCTGGGGTATTCCCGGAGTTTCACCATCTACGACACCGACGACTCGCTCTCCGTCATCAAACAAATCATGAACGGCCTGGGGATTTCTCTACAACAGTTTAATCCGAATGGAATTCGATCCAGGATTAGCGTAGCGAAGAATCAGATGATGTCGGTCAGCCAATACCTTCAGTCGGCTGTTGATCCGTTCGGACAACGGGTGGCGCAAGTGTATGGCGAGTACCAGAAAATCCTCAAGAACAGCAATGCAATGGATTTTGATGACTTGCTGCTGAAGCCTATTGAGCTGTTTGAGAAGCGTCCTGACGTTCTCGAGCGATATCACTACCGGTTTAAGTATCTGTTGGTAGACGAGTACCAGGATACGAACCGTGTCCAGTACCGACTCATTCGTGATCTCGGGCAGCAGCATAAAAACCTGTGCGTCGT
>QKGJ01000246.1 GCA_003251275.1 Ignavibacteria bacterium | reverse complement strand
ATGACGAGTGGGGACGCGCCTCCGCTTGACCTTTCAGTGTGCGCTCTGGGAAGAAGCATCGGAACCCCAAAAGGAGGGATTATCGCGGGTGTTGTAGAAGTGCACTCGTTTGATGAGTTGACGGCCTTGGGGAGAAAGGCGCAGGGGAAGATCATTTTTTACAACCGTCCAATGGATCCGGAACTTCCTAATACTTTTGCTGCCTATGTTGGCGCAGTGGATCAGCGTAGCCGTGGGGCGATTGAGGCGGCAAAAGCTGGTGGCGTTGCCGCCCTCGTTCGTTCGATGACGCTTGCGCTGGACGACGTTCCCCATACGGGGGCAATGGGATACCAGGACTCCGTCCCGAAAGTTCCGGCAGCTGCGGTGAGCACCGTTGGAGCGAATGCTCTGAGTCGGATACTTGCGGAGGATCCTGACGCTCAACTATTTCTGGAGCTTTCCTGTGAGACCTTGCCCGATGTTGAATCGGCAAATGTTGTCGGCGAGTTGCGCGGTTCTGAAAGACCTAACGAAATTATCGTGGTGGGGGGACACCTCGATGCATGGGACAAAGGCAGTGGAGCGCACGATGATGGCTCCGGCTGTGTGCAGGCAATAGAGGCGATCAACCTGCTGAGGAAGATAGGGATTACCCCCAAGCGCACGATCAGGGCGGTGATGTTCATGAACGAAGAGAACGGCACCCGCGGGGCTAAGGCGTATCCGGTCGCTCCGGAGCGCGAGGGCGAAATGCACGTTGCGGCAATTGAATCCGACAGAGGTGGGTTTGCTCCCCGAGGCATCGACGTACAGGGAGATTCGACCGTTCTGGCGAAGGTGAAAACCTGGCAGCCGTTGTTTGAGTTGTTAAGCGCAGGGCGCATCGAGGAGGGGTACGGGGGCGTTGATATTCAACCATTGGCTTCTGAAGGAGTCCCCTCGTTTGGTCTTGACCCGGAAAACCATCGATACTTCGATTACCATCACTCCGACAACGACAGAATCGACAAGGTCAATTCCCGGGAATTAGAAATGGGCGCCATTGTGGAGGCTCTTTTGTGTTATCTCATTTCTGAAGATGGTTTGTAAGTTGGGTTACGTTCAGCTCGTTTTCCTTATCCATTTCATCGTTGAATGACTGTTCAGGAATACTTGTCGTGGTTTGATGAAGTTGTCGGTCCGACCGAGCCAATGTTTCGCCTCGTCCCGCCGGACAAACTCGAGTGGAAGACCACACCTTCCTCCTTCTCAATTGGTCAACTTCTCAATCATATTCCTCGATCGCTATCCTACAACACCAATGTCCTGCTGCAGGAGGAACTTCCGCTCAAGTCGTTACGGGAGATTTTTGTTGCAAACAGAAGAACTCCTTCAAGCACCGTGGAGGAAGGGTGTTCCCTTCTTCATTCGGCCGCGGATGGTTTTCGTTCCGCTGTCCAATCCTTGAACGATGATCGATTCCAAACTGAGCAGATTGCTACTCCGCAGAAGGGGGTCATTCCTCGCTGGCGGTTTTGTGCGTTTGTTTTGGAACATCACATCCATCATCTGATGGAGCTGCACATCTCGCTCAAACTTCTTGGGGTGACAGTGAATACCGGAACCCTCTACAAGGGATAGAAGGTCGCGACCTGAAAATATGTACAAACACGGGTTGTAATTCTCCCCCCGATAACTCGTTGGCGAAAGATTGGAACTTTCGTTGCGTTTCAAGGGCCATTTCTCTAACATTCTATTGAGATTCGAAAAAACTTGTGCACCTTTAATTGTCATGACTGAAAAGACTATTCTTCTTGTCGAAGACAATCCCGATGATGAAGTGCTGACCCTGCGCGCGCTGCGAAAAAACAGCATTGACAATGAGGTTATAGTCGTCCACGATGGTGCCGAGGCGCTTGATTTTCTCTGGGGAACAGGGGCGTACGCCAAAAAAGACAATCATGTTGTTCCTGCCTTTGTCTTACTCGATCTAAAGCTACCCAAAATTGACGGCCTGGAACTTCTCAGAAGACTCCGCAGTGACGACCGTACGAAGGTTCTTCCAGTAATAGTTCTCACCTCATCAAATGAAGAGCAGGATATTCTCGATAGTTATAGTTTTGGCGCCAATAGCTATATCCGAAAGCCGGTGGAATTCGAGAGTTTTGTTGAAGCTGCTGGCCGCATCGGACGGTATTGGCTGAATACCAATGTTTCTCCCCCCAGTCCTGGAGAAACCTAGCGTCACATCACCGCTGTTACCTGATTTCGTTCTATTCTCAAGTGGCATTCTCATGCCCCGGACATCAAATAAGGAATTGGTTGATCTCCTGAAGCGAGGAGAAAGGGAGGGTTGTTCCCGATTGATGGATGCATACCTTGATCGATTGGTTAATGAGGCGGTCAGCATATTCCATCTACCGGAGGCAGAATCAGAAGAACTCGTGAGTGATTGCCTCGTGACCGTTGTCCAGCAAATTCATACGTTTGAGTTTCGAAAATCTGATGGCGACTTCCACTTCTGGGTTATGACGATCTTCAAGAATCGGGTCAGGGATTTTGTTCGCCAACGAGCGAAAACGGTTGGTCTTGTTACTCACTTTCAGGAGAGCAACTTCGAGAATGAGGAAATGTTTGGTCAGGGTGAGAGAGATGTCATTGCCGCGATACTCGGTGCATACGAAGAAGCAACACGGGATGAATCTACCTCGGCAAGAGAAATTGAATGCCGGGAGCGGCTGAGAGTTATCGAAGAGGTGTTGGAATCTATGGAATCGTGGGAGAGGGTGTTACTTCGATGCCGCGCTCTGGAAGTTCCCTACGAGGATATTACGCGGTACACTGGGAAGCCTGCGTCGCAATTAAAGGTATACCATGGTCGCATCAGAAAAAAGTTTATCAAACTACTCGCTGTTCACTATCCGGAGGTTATGGAAGGTGAAAGATCCAGTTGACCGACTACTGCAACTCGCATTTCTTGAGGGAGTCATCTCAACGCGGGGGGCGTACGAAAAGCAGGTTGCCAGGAAGCAAGTAACCGCCAAGCGGTCGCCCGCTCTGAAAGAATCAGTCGCCCGGCGACTAGAGCGTGAGCTCGGCTCGGTACAGCCGGTTGCCACAGTCGGCTCCTTTCTCCAGAAAGTTCTTGAAAGTCCAGCCGTGCAACCACGCGACGTTTCGAGCCGGCTCGGCATTACTGCGAATGTGTTTGCGATGTTGACGCGGAACCGCATATCTCCCCTCAAAGTGTCAGCCGAATCATGGAGGCGGTTTGTCAAATTGTTTCAGATTCCCGTTGACGACCTCATTGAGATGATCCGTCGAACACAGCAGCTGATTCACTATCGGTCTTCATTTCAAATGACGCTTGCCCGTTATGATACCCGGAAGAACAAAGAACTGAAAGCAACAACGCTAGCGAAGGCAACAGAAGAACTTTATAGCCGCGCAGATCTTCCCCTCCCCGATGCCCAACTACGCAAGATTGAAGAGCTTCGGACTGAACTACTCGACCCCGCCGCCCCTGATGGGAAAAGTTGATATATCCCCTCGACTGGAAGCTTGTCAAACAAGAGCGCTGGAAGCCCTCTACGCCTTTCGGAGTGAATCACATCAGAACAATCTCCCTGTTCCCATTGACCTCCTAGCCAAATGGCTCGGCTTGACCGTCGTACCGCTCTATTCAATCCCGGAGGAATGCTCAGCGATCGTGAGCACAAGAGATAGGCTCATCGGTGTCAACGCGAAGCACCATTCAAGGCGACGTCGCTTTTCCATCGCACATGAACTTGGTCATATCTTGATGAAACATCCTCCCGAGGCCAGGTGCACCAAGGGGGAGATTATCCGTTTCAACAGAGAAGCCGACTCTTGTGCCTCTGCATTGCTGATGCCTGACGCGGAAGTT
>QKGJ01000114.1 GCA_003251275.1 Ignavibacteria bacterium | reverse complement strand
GAAGGCCAGATTCTTGACTCGGTGGCATTCCTCGCTGCTCTGGTCAAGGGTTTCCGAACGTTTCTGGAGAGAGTGAGAGCGTAACACAATTGTGACAAATCCACGTCACGTCTGGCAGGCGCTTGCCGTGGAATAGTAATCGGCGCAATATTCACCCGTGTATTGCGTCAGCCTGCATGTTCCTCAATGTTGCACTACCAATCGTACTCTCTTTCCAAATATTTAAGAATGCTAACGGAGATATCGCATGAAAGAATTCACTCCTGATCAAATCCGGAATATCAGCCTTGTCGGCCACGGTCACGCGGGGAAAACATCCTTTGCGGAGGCTGTGCTTTTTTCGGCAGGCAGTACTAACCGACTCGGGCGTGTTGAGGACGGCAATACCGTCTCCGACTACCATCCTGACGAAATCGAGAGGCTGATTTCCATTAACACATCTCAGCTCTGGTGTGAATGGAAAGGGACAAAGTTCAATATACTTGACACTCCCGGGTATACCGATTTTACGGGAGAAGTAAAAGCTTCATTACGCGTTTCGGATTCTGCTATTGTCTTTCTGAAGGCCGTCGAGGGTGTTGAGGTGGGGACGGAAATTGTTGGCAAATACACTAATGAGCTCCGGAATGCGGTAGTTCTCGTCGTCAATAAGCTCGATCACGAGAATGCGGATTTCGATCGTGTTGTCAAGCAGGCGCACGATGTCATCAATCCTGACATCGCTGTCGTTCAGTTTCCCGTAAGGCAAGGATTGGCCTTTGACAGTATTATTGACGTTGCCAGAATGAAACTGCTCAAGTTTAACCCGGGCGGGAACGGCTCCTACACCGAACAAGAGATCCCGGCAGAACTTTTGAAGCAGGCGGAAGGAAAAAGACAGGAACTTGTCGAGCTCATTGCCGAGACCGATGAGGGCTTGCTGAACAAGTACCTGGAAAACGGATTGTTAACCGAGAACGAGTTCGCGCTGGGATTGAAAAACGGTATCCGCGAAAGAAAAATATTCCCGTTGCTCTGTGCGTCCTCGACAACGAATGTCGGGGTTACGAGTGTCATGGATTTCGTGCTCGACCACTGTCCTTCCCCCTCCGATTGGGGAGACGCAGTTGGTTTTGCCCCGGGTACAGCGCAATCGGAATCTCCTGAAGAGGTTCAGGTGAAGCGTGATCCGTCAGGTCATCCCTCGATATTTATTTTCCGGACAGTTGCTGAGGCACATGTTGGAGAGTTATCTTTTTTTAAAGTCTACTCTGGAACCATTACTGCCGGCCTGGATATGGTCAATCAATCCAATGGAAAGTCGGAGCGGCTTGCTCAGCTGTATATCATGAATGGGAAGGATCGGAAGGAAGCAGGAAAGCTCCTGGCGGGGGATATAGGGGCAGTTGTCAAACTGAAGGATACTCATACGAACAATACCCTGAGCGACAAGAATCTTCCGGTGGTTTATCGCACAATCCAGTTTCCCGATCCGGTGTTCCATGCTGCGATCCATCCAAAATCAAAAGGAGATGAAGACAAACTCTCCACCGCGCTTCATGCCGAGCATCAGGAGGACCCGACCTTTCTCTTTCGTGTAGATCCGGAGGTCCACCAAACGATCATCAGCGGTCAGGGAGAACTTCACCTCGATGTCGTTGTTCGAAGATTGCAGCAACGATTTCATGTGGAAGTAGAACTATCGGAACCGAAAGTTCCGTATCGCGAAACCATCAAGGCCGTTGTCAAGGATTCTGAGTATAAACACAAAAAGCAAACGGGTGGACATGGGCAATACGGACATGTTCACCTCCGGATGGAACCCCTCAAGAGAGGATCCGGCTTTGAGTTCCTGAACGAAATTGTCGGCGGTGTTGTCCCGGGCAAGTTTATCCCCGCTGTTGAGAAAGGTCTCGTGGAAGTGATGAAGGAAGGTGTATTGGCGGGATACCCTGTAGTCGACACCCGTGTTGCCTTGTTTGATGGTTCTTTTCATGATGTGGACTCCTCGGAAATGGCATTCAAAATTGCTGCGATGCAGGCTTTCCGGAAAGGGTTTCAAGAGGGGAAGCCGGTTCTTCTCGAGCCGATCCATACAATCGAGGTTCGCGTTCCTGAAGATGCAATGGGTGATGTTATGGGTGACATATCGAGCCGTCGTGGCAGGATTCTCGGGATGGATTCTGCCGGGCATATGCAGATTATTCGTGCACAGGTTCCTGCTGCCGAATTGCACAAGTATGCAACCATCCTGCGGTCGAAGACTGCCGGCCGTGGCGTCTTTAAGTCGCAGATGTCGCACTACGAAGAAGTACCGCACGATGCTGCCGAGAAAGTCATTCAAGCATCCGAGAAATATAAAGCAGCTGAGCAGGAGGCCTAGGCTGGGTCTTCTCGTTTATTCTGAGGAAGGTTGGGACTGGGGCCAGACCCAACCTTTTTCATTTTTGGAATAGGGAAAAACAATGAAACGCATGTGGTCACCGTGGCGTTCGGCGTACATTGAATCATTCAAGAAGCCGATAAAGTCATCACGCAAAGGTGAGAGCATTTTTACTGCCGCCCGCAAAGCCAAGGATGACGACGAGAATTTTATCCTCTGGAGGGGAAAGTATTGCTTCATGATCATGAATCTCTATCCCTACAATAGCGGACATTTGATGATCGTGCCGTACAAGCAGACTCCCGATATCCATAAGCTTTCTGAAAGCGTTTTGAGGGAAGTCATGAAAGCATCACGCCTTGCGATGAAAGCTCTGGACCAGGTTATGAAGCCACAGGGGTTCAATTTCGGCGCAAATATTGGGCGTGCAAGCGGTGCCGGAGTCGATAATCATGTTCATTTTCACGTCGTTCCTCGATGGAATGGAGATACGAACTTTATGCCAGTCCTCGGAGAGACAAAGATCATATCCGAGGATATGCGCCAAACGATGCTGAAAATACGGAAAGCTCTAACTGCGAGCCGTCGTGGCGGAAAGTCGCGGCGTTAAACCAATCGCCTCATTAATGAGTCACAATGATGCGGACTACTCGAGTATTGTGTCGCTGAATGGAAGAACAATCGGATGTCGACCTTGTACAGGCGGTACGCAATGGCAGCAGGCAGGCATTTACCGAGCTTATGCGTCGCCATCAGCAGCGAATTTATTGGGTTGCGAGGCGGATTACAGGCAATCATGCCGACGCCGATGACGTAACCCAGGAAACATTCCTTCGTGCGTATCTCGCGCTCGGGGATTTTCGGGGTGAGGCGGCATTTGGAACATGGTTGTATCGTATCGCAGTGAACTTTGCTCTCTCGAATGTTCGGAAGACACAGATCCGGGGATATTTGCAGCAGAGTCCACTGCTCACGCGTTTGATCCCGCAGCCTGAAAGGCCAGACGACCAACTGGAGTTTCACGAGACCGAGTCGCGCCTGATGCATGCCGTGGGAAGTCTGCCCGAAAAACAACGAGCGGTTTTTGTAATGCGTTTCTTTGACGAACTGTCGTATGAGGAAATATCGCAGATCGTGAAGACATCGGTGGGTGGACTGAAGGCAAATTATTTCCACGCACTTCGCAAGGTGCAGGAGAAGATGAAGGATGATGATACTGGGCAAGAATAAAGAAACAATTGACGAAGAAACCGCTCACTCCATTGAGGAGGAGCTCCGAAAGCATGCGGTGAAGGAGGATGAGATGGTCCCTCCGCAACCCTATTGGGCGAACTCCTTGGTGCGAATCAATGCGCGCGTTGATGAAGCCACAAGCGGGAAATCACTGTCGCTCAGCTGGGCAGTTCGTGTTGCAATTCCCGGCATAGTAGCCATCACAACATTTCCGATTGGCCTCGATTACTATATACCCGATCCGCTTCCCGCCAGTCCGTCTATGCGATCATTTTTTTCCACACTTT
>QKGJ01000087.1 GCA_003251275.1 Ignavibacteria bacterium | reverse complement strand
CGGAGGGAGATTACGGTATGGCGGGCAGCATCAGCAAAATCGGTCCCCGCAGATGCATAGAGAACGCTCCGACTTGCATTGATGACGGCCATTGTGCCATCCTTGTCGCATCCATACCGTACCGCAGAACGCAAGTCGCCACCTTGAGTGCCAATGCCCGGAATAAGGAACGGCATCTTTGGAACGATGGCCCGAAGGCGCTGAAGCTCTCGCGGTCGTGTTGCTCCGACGACAAGACCGCAATTCTTTTCAATGTTCCATTTCTTGACCCGTGTGGCAACGTGCTCATAGAGTGGCTTTTTGTCAAATAGCATGTACTGGAAGTCCCGCGCACCCGGATTTGATGTCAGGGCAAGAACAAAGGCCCCCCGGGCTGGGTTCACCAGAAACGGAGCTACGGAATCTTTTCCCATGAATGGGTTCACGGTGGCCGCGGTGAACTGAAAATCATCAAACATCGATCGCACATACATGGCGGCGGTGTTTCCAATATCTCCCCGTTTTGCATCACCGATTGTGACGATTTCATGAGGTATGTATTGAAGCGTCCGGTGGATGGTATCCCAACATCGGTCCCCAAGAGCCTCATAGAATGCAAGGTTTAACTTGTACGCGCATACGAGGTCATGCGTCGCGTCGATGATTTTTCTATTGAATTCTACAACGGCATCTGTCCGTTCGTGCAGAGAGGAGGGAAGTCGGGAGGGGTCTGTATCCAACCCGACGCATACAAGAGTATCGTTCTTCCGTTGAGCCTGGCTCAGCCGCTCGTAGAATGGTGTATTCATTAGTTAATGTTGGGTCCAGTCAGGTTTCGCATCGCCCCCATTGGAAAGCATCGATTCCTTTCCAGTGTCAAGGTGACGACGGTAAATGCCCCCATGTTTCACATAAATCACTTCTTCAGTTTCCCATCCCCATGTTGGATAGACGTCATGCGCGCCATCCCGTGTAACCTGGAGCGTATTATCTCCGGTACTGGAAATCGTGAACACCTCGAATGACCCGTTGACATAGGAAGATAAAACCAACGTCGAACCATCGACAGAGAACTTTGCCCGCTGACCGTACTCTCCCGGTACCCGGAGGGGTTCGACAAGACCGGTCGACAGATTCACCATGGCCAGCGACCGGACATCACGATCATTGAGCGTGATGCACGCATGCATTCCATCGGGACTGAGCGCAGGCGCTTCCTTGACTAGCCCGCCGTGAGTGATGCGTCGGACGTTCGATCCGTCGTGGTTCATCAAGTACAATTCTCCGCTGATGGTGTCTCGAGAAGAGATGAACCCGATCGTTTTGCCGTCCTTCCCCCAGCACGGTTCAATGTTTGTTTCCCGTCCTGTGGTCAGTTGTCGGATGTCGGTGCCGCCCGCGTTCATTTCGTAAATATTCCAAAAACCATCACGATCGGAGGCAAACAGAATCGAATTTCCATCCGGTGACCAGACAGGAGAATCGTCGTTTGCAGAATTATTCGTCAGGCGTTGAGGATGAGTCCCGTCTCCCGCCATGGAATAAATCTCCAGGTTGCCATCGCGACTGGAAGTAAAAACGATTTTGCCGACCGGTCTCTCTCTCGAACAACCCGTCCCAAAAAGAAGGAAGGGAAGAAAAAACAAGTAAAGATAGATTCGATGCATGAAAGATCAACGAATGATAATGGGTGATGAGCGATTGAGTGAAAAATACTCCAATTGTGAAGGAGAATCAATGGAGACCCTTTCCCCCTTACTCAGTATATTGAATATAATGGTCGATGATCTTTTTGGGAATCGACTCAGCCCTACCGCTAGCAGTAGAGATCATGGTGTTCACGAAATATCCTTCTGCAGAGAGCTTCCCGTTCTCTTTCTTCAAGATCTGAAAGCAGACCTTGACATCGGCCTTTTCGAAGGAATCAATCCATGTGCGCACCACAATGTGCTCCGCATTGTTCAACGGACGCTTGAATTCAATGAAACATGTTTTGACAACCCAAGCCCAGCCTTGCTGGAGGAAATCCTCCATGGGCATTTTATAGCAACGTGTCATCTGGTCATACCGGGCGAACAACACATAGTCCAGATATCTTGAATTGTGAACATGGTTGTTCATATCAATATCATCCGGTCGAACAATCATCTCTGTTTCAAATCGCTTGTACTGGGCCACGAGCAATCCACTTCAAAATTGACTGATATCCCTTCCGAACACTTTTGCCTTCATCCAATCAAACATGACGAGCACTTTGTTCTTGATGCTGACGCTCCGCGAAAGGTACGCGGATCGCCAGAAGAGCCACGTTGCAAGACCTCGCCCTTTGAAGTTCTGAAGATCGGCGAGCGCTTTGTTACTTCCCACGTACGCAAGCATCCCGAGGTGATGGTATTCAAAAGGCTCCACCGGTTGACTGCGCGCGCGTTGATTTAATGCACGCGCAAGATATTTTCCCTGCTGCTGGGCAACCTGCGATGTTGCAGGGAGTGGCGCGCCTTCCACGACGCTGCAATCTCCCATCGCATAGATATTCTCTTGTCCCTGTACCCGAAAGAATCTGTCCACAACAAATCGCGACCGCTCATCTTTATGGAGACGAACGGCTTGGGCCAACTTTGTGGGACCGTTGCCCGTTGACCAGAGCAACAAGCCAAAGAACAGCTTGGAACCGTCTTTGAGAGAGAGCACCCCATCCTCCACTCTTGTGACCGGCGAATCGGTCAGCACAGTGATCCGTTGTCGCCGGAAGAGAGTCGTTGCGTAGCGGCGCAGCTTCTGATCAAAGGTGGAGAGGATCTCCGAAGCGGCCTCCACCAGGGTTATGCGAGCTTCCGGGAGGAGATGTGCATAGGATTTCTTCAGATCCTCTAGAAGAAAATCGTTCAGCTCGGCTGCAAATTCAACTCCGGTCGGCCCACCGCCGCACACCACAAAATGCAGCAATTGCTCTCTGCGCTCGACGGTTGTGCTTGGGAGATTGGCGAGCTCAAAGCATTGGATAACGCGCTGTCGCAGGGCACGCGCATCCGCCAGCTCTTTCAGAAAATACGCGTGGGTCTCAACGCCCGGGATCCCAAAGGAATTGCTAACAGCCCCGACAGCGATCACCAGAACATCGAAAGGAACTTCAAACCCTCGCTCGGTTCCAATGCCAACACAGGATATCGTGTTGGACTCCGTCCGGACATCAATTGCCTCCGCGTGATAGAAGGTAATCTCTTTTCGCGCATATCGAATTGGCTCAATGATACTGCGAAACTCAATGGTGCCGACCGTTGTACTTGGAAGAAGGGGTGTAAAGAGAAAATGGTTCCGGGGACTGATGACAGTAACATCGTAGCCATCCGAGACTCGTTTCACAAAATTGAATGCACCGAAGCCGGTGCCCAGGACGACAAGGCGCGATCGGGAGGCAACCATCCGTGTAGCCCTAAGAAGTGTACTTCTGCTTCACCTCTTCGGTGAGAACTTCGTTCATGGAACCGGTGCGATAGCCCTGGAGATCGAGCGTGACATAAATGAAACCGAGTTCTTTCAAATGGCGGACGACGTTCTCCCGAGTGGAAGACTTCATCACGCGTTCCAACTCAGTCACGCCCAGCTCAATGCGGGCAGTACGTTCATCATGAAACCGGACCCTATAATTGCGGAAGCCGAGGCTTCGCAGGAATCCTTCTGCCCGATCGACTCGGGAGAGATTTTCTTTGGTAATTCCCATATGGTATGGAAACCGGGAGGAAAGGCATGCGAAAGCGGGCTTGTCCCACGTCGGCAGACCGAGATGGTGAGAGAGCTTGCGGACATCATCCTTGGAAAAACCAGCTTCCAGCAAGGGGGAGCGAACATTCTGCTCCGCTTTCGCACGCATTCCCGGTCGGAAGTCGCCAACATCGTCGGTAATTGTTCCATCGGCGATCCAGGGGATGTCTTCGCGCTCTGCAAGTTCATTCAGTTTTCCAAATAGCTCCGTCTTACAGAAGTAACATCGATCGGGAGGGTTTTCCTGAAACTTCAGTACGTCGGTTTCTTCCGTCTCCACGACGACATAGCGAGCGCCGATTGCCTGGACAATCTCCAACGCTTCTTGAAATTCGCCTGTCGGATATGTTGCGGACCGACCTATCATTGCAACAGCTTGTTCACCGAGAACATCGGACGCAACCTTGATGAGCAACGTACTGTCCACACCGCCGGAGTATCCGACCGCAACGCCTTTCATCTCCCTAAGGATTTTCCGGAGAATCTGATGTTTTTCTTCTAGCTGTTCATTCATCATAACGTTTCTAAAAAAATTGACCTCACGACAGGTGAGGCCAAAGGTGATTGCAGCGGAAGCCGTGGTAACTATTTTTGCAGGAGATTGCGAAACTCTTTGATTGAACGAACTCCGGGGAACTCTTCATAAAAACGCTTCCGCTTTTCGGGATCAAGCTGGAAGGAACTCTTAAGAGACTCCAGGGCCTCGAACGTTCGGTTGAGCACCAGCAACACTTTTGCCCGGCAATAGAACGGATCGGCGGCTTTCGGATGAACCTCGATTGCCTTGTCGAACGATTTAAGAGATTGATTGAAATACCCTAATTCAAACAACGTCTCTCCATAATCTAACCATGCCTCATAATTGTCGGGCTGCAGTTTCGTGGTCATCCGGTAACTGATGAGAGATTCGCGGGCACGACCCATATTGTAGAGCAGATCAGCTTTGGCATACCAGAGCTCAGGATAATCCTTGCACAGAGAGAGCGCCTTGTTGTAATCGGCGAGAGCTTTGCGGTAATGCTCAAGCGCATCGTGGCACGATCCTCTGCCAAAGAACGATTCGTAATGCTCGGGATCCAGTTTTACGGCATGGGTGAAAGAGTCGATTGCCTTCTCGTATTCGCCAAGCTCCTCATAGGCATTTCCGAGGTTATGCCACGCGGGAACATCTTTCTCTTCCAGGCGAAGAGTTTCAAGATAGCATGAGACCGCGTCGTTGAGACGCCCCATATTTGCATATGCATTCCCCTTGTTATACCACGCTGCAGGAAAACGCTCATGTACGGCGAGCGACATGTCATAGCTCTCGATCGCCGTGTTAAAGTTCCCGAGCCTGTTCAACACAATTCCACGATTGTACCATGCGTTGTAGTTGTACGGGTCGAGGTCGAGATGTCGCTCGTAACAGCCGAGCGATTCCTCAAGGCGGTCGAGGTAGTCGTAACAATACCCCAGCTCATACCAGGCATCCCGATGATTTCCATTCGTGTCAAGAAGAAACTTGAACACGACGATTGCCTCATCATACTTCCCCATCTTCTCGAGTGAGATTGCTTTGTTAAAAAGGGCTTCTTCATTGGAAGGATCGATTTCCAGCGTGCGTTCGAAGTAGGTGATTGCCTCGTCCATTCTGCCGAGGTCGTCGAGGGCAATTCCCTTGCTGATGAGTGTCTCAGGATCAACGGGATTCAGATTGAGAGCTCTGTCAAGACTCTCGAGGGCCTCCTCATACCGTTCCAGGTTATGAAGGATCAGGCCTTTCCGTTGCCAGTAATCGGCGCTGTACGGGACGAGAGTGAGAAGTTGGTTCACAAAATGGAGGGCGTCTTCGAACTTGTCGTTTTCGAAGTAGTAATTGACGATTTCTTCCAGCGCTTCCAGATTGGTGAGATTGGAAGAACCATCTTTGATTTTCTTAAGTTCATCCTCGAACCTGTCCTTGCGTCCGGATTCGTCGTCCAACTCATCATCAAAATTCTCGTAGTCGAAAAGACTCATTGCGCTCCCCGTTACGATAGTGGCTTGTCGCCATGAAGAGAATGACTCCTCAGTTGCGGTTCAAGGAAACCAAAAATCGAACCTGATGCAAGTGAGCCTGGAACCGATGATATGGATGACCAGAAGTTCGTTGATTTTCGGGCATGAATGGATTATATTAGCACCTTAGCTTTCAATGATTGCCGAAAATGTATCCGAAATAAGGCAGAAGCTTGCTGCGGCCTGCATTCGCGTCGGCAGGAATCCTTCTGAAGTAACGCTCGTTGCCGTCTCCAAGACATTCCCAGCCGAAAAAATCCAGGAGGCATCGCTCGGCGGCGCAATCGATATCGGTGAGAACTACGTTCAGGAGCTATTGAGGAAGCGGAAGATTCTGGGAGACGATATTCGATGGCACTTCATCGGGCATCTGCAATCGAACAAAGTGAAATATGTCGCCGAGTGGATCCATCTGATTCACTCGGTTGACAACGACCGACTGGCAGAGGAGATTGACAAACGGGCCGCGCAATTCGGCAGGATGATTGACATTCTGATCGAGGTAAACACTACGGGGGAATTCTCCAAATACGGTGTTCTGCCGGAAAAGACGGTGCGGTTTATTGAAAAACTCGCTTCCCTGCAGCACATACGCATCGCCGGCCTTATGACCATAGGCCCGTTCCTCGCCGATCCTGAAAGCTCCCGACCGATGTTCCGTACGCTCCGTGAGCTTCGAGACGAGGGAAGATTACTTGGTCAGAAAAATGCAGCAATGCACCATCTTTCCATGGGCATGACAGGGGATTTTGAAGTTGCCGTGGAAGAGGGGGCAACTCTCGTTCGTATCGGTACCGCAATTTTCGGTGCGCGCAAGAAACCTGTTCCATCGTCAAAGGAGACGTTTTCATGAAAATCACCCCTCTGGACATCAAGAAGCAGGAGTTCAAGAAGGTTATGCGCGGGTATGACCCGGTGGAAGTTGATACATTCCTCGACATGATGGCGGTTGAATTCGAAGAGCTTTTTCGCCAGAGCAAGGAACTCAGGGAGAAACTTATTGAGTTGGACACACAGCTGAAGGACTATCGGCAGATCGAAAAATCTCTTCAACAGACTCTTCTGCAGGCACAGGAAACAACCGGTCGCATGTACGATGCCGCTCGGAAGGAGGCGGATCTCATCCTCAAGGAAGCTGAATCTCAATCACAAACAATCATCCAAAAGGCAAACTCCGACGCGCTTCGCGTCCAGGGCGACTACAGCAACCTGCAGGCAAAGAAGGAATCATTGATCGGCAGATTAAGAGTTCTACTCAGTTCCGAGCTTGACCTTCTGAAGACTCTGGAACTCGGCACCGACCCGAAACTCGGAGGAGATGAATCGCAGGGGACAGGCAAGGCAACTATTCACCTGGAGGACGTTCTCAATAATATTGAAGATGACAGAACTTCGTAAGAACATCGATGAGGCGGTTGCGTTTCTGCGCACCAAGACCGCCATGAAGCCGACCGTCGGCATCATTCTCGGTACGGGTCTCGGGGGACTTGCAAAAGAGATCAAAGCGCAAACAGTAATCGAGTATGGCGACATTCCCCATTTTCCTCTTTCCACCGTTGAGTCGCACCACGGAAAACTGATTTTCGGGAAACTCGGGAACAAGGAAGTCGTTGCCATGCAGGGCCGCTTTCACTATTACGAGGGGTACACGATGCAGCAGGTGACCTTCCCTGTCCGGGTAATGAAGTTCCTCGGCATTACGACGCTGTTGATTTCCAATGCGGCCGGTGGAATGAATCCCCAGTTCCGGAAGGGATGCGTAATGGTTATTACGGACCACATCAACCTCATTGGGGACAATCCACTGATTGGTCCCAATGACGACACAATCGGTCCACGCTTTCCTGATATGTCGGAGCCCTACAATCGAGAGTTGATTGCACTTGCGGAGCAAGTGGCCCTGGAAATGAAAATTCGAACGGAGCGAGGGGTGTTTGTCGCTGTTGCCGGTCCGAATCTGGAAACCCGGGCGGAATACCGTTTTCTCCGGTTCATCGGGGCCGATGCTGTCGGCATGTCCACCGTTCCGGAGAACATTGTTGCTGTTCACATGGGACTGAAGGTGGTGGGCTTTTCGATCATCACGGACGAGTGTTTTCCGGATGCACTTGAACCTGCGAACGTCGAGGAGATTATCGCCGTCGCCTCGTCGACAGAGCCAAAGCTCACCGCAATTATGAAGGGTGTTGTCGAAAGGTTACCCTCCTAGTAGGTCAGAGAATTGAGGACATGCATGAATATAATACGAGATTTTTTTGTTGGCAGTTTGCTTATCGCCGCCTTGGTTTCCAGTGTAGCGGCGCAAGACGTGGATCGGGATCACCATGGAAGAAACGGTATGGAGCGTACGGTTCGTGTTCGGGGAGAAGGGAAGGTTATGGTCGCGCCGGACCAGGTTCGGTTATCGGCCCAGGTGACAACGCGGGGAGAGACGGCGGTTACGGCAATGAAGGATGCAAATGCCCGAACTGCAGCCATCCTTGCCTTGGCAAAATCACTTGGCGTTGAGACCAGGAACATACAAACTTCGCGTGTGAGCGTAACCCCCATTGTGGATTACACCAGACAAATCCAGCCGCCGCCCATTCTGGGATATAATGGAAACAACGATTTTTCACTTCTCTTCAAGGGGTCACTTATGGAAAAGGTAGGGGAGTTCATTGACCGGGCCACATCGTTGGGTGCCTCGAGTTTCGGATCGTTATTGTATGAATCCTCACGCAAACGGGAGATAGAGCGTGAAGCATTGCAGCAAGCGGCGGGTGATGCACAGGTTCGAGCCTCGCTGCTTGCAAAAGAGCTTGGTGCCGTTCTTGGTAAAGTTCACACGATAGCAGAATCAGTTTCCTCCCCGTCTCCAGTCTTCAACGCTGCGCGTCTCGACGCGATGAGCGCTTCATCAACTGGCGCGCCCGTGATGACAGGGGAGCTCGTGATTACAGCATCCGTCGATGTCTCATTTGAATTGAAGTAATGTTTAAAGAGCTGACAGAAAAACTTTCCTATCCATCGATCGAGAAAGATGTTCTTGAGTTTTGGAAACGCGAGAATATTTTTGCGGAGAGTATCGACCGACGCAAAGATTGTCCCGGCTTCACTTTCTATGAAGGCCCGCCGACCGCGAATGGTCGTCCCGGCATTCATCATGTTATGAGCCGAACCCTTAAAGACCTTGTCTGTCGCTACAAAACAATGCGCGGCTTCCAGGTGCACAGGAAGGCCGGGTGGGATACCCACGGCTTGCCCGTAGAAATTGAGGTGGAAAAGGAACTCGGCTTCAGGCACAAAGAGGACATCGTCCGATACGGTGTTGCTGCCTTTAATGCAAAGTGCCGCGAGTCGGTGTGGAAGTATAAAGTTGAGTGGGAACAGATGACCGAGCAAATGGGCTATTGGGTTGATCTCACGAAACCGTACGTGACGTTCGAGAACGAGTATATCGAGTCGGTCTGGTGGGCACTCAAGCGATTTCACGATGCCGGGATGATCTACAAAGGGTATAAGATCCAACCGTATTGTCCGCGTTGCGAAACTCCGCTTTCATCACATGAAGTGTCGCTCGGTTATGAAGACGTCAAAGACCCGAGTGTGTACGTAAAGATGCGTCTGAAAGATGAGCCGGGCGTTTCGTTCCTCGTCTGGACAACGACCCCTTGGACGCTTATTTCAAATGTTGCTCTTGCCGTCGCACCCGAGGTCGAATACGTAAAGGTGGAACACAAAGGTGAACACTTGATTCTTGCTGAAGCCAGGCTGAATGTACTAAAAGGCGAGTATAGCGTGGTGGCAACCATGAAAGGATCAGCCCTGGTGGGGAAGGAGTACGAGCGCCTTTTTGACTATCATCCCGTTGACCGGAAGGCGCATTATGTAGTGGCGGCCGCCTTTGTTACAATGGAAGACGGCTCGGGCATTGTGCACATGGCTCCCGCCTATGGCGAAGATGACTACCAGACCGCCCGGACTCATGATCTCCCGACGATTCACCCCGTCAACAAGAGCGGTGAATTCGAATCGGAAGTTACGGACTTTGCTGGGCAATTTGTGAAAGATGCGGACCCGCTCATCATACGCAATCTTAAAGAACGGGCTCTCCTCTATAAGAAGGAAACTATCACGCACAGTTATCCTCACTGCTGGCGTTGCAAGACACCATTGCTCTACTACGCGCGCAACTCGTGGTACATAAGCACAACAAAATACGCTTCAAGAATGGTGGAGTTGAATAAAGAAATCCACTGGTATCCTCCGGAGGTGGGTGAGGGAAGATTCGGGAATTGGCTCGGTGAAAACAAGGACTGGGCACTCTCCCGCGACCGATTCTGGGGAACCCCACTCCCTTTGTGGGTTTGTGAAAAATGTCAAAAGCAAAAATGCGTTGGCAGTATCGCTGAGTTTTCTCAGGGTGACAATATTTCGGGGCAGATCGATCTCCACAAACCATTTGTCGACGGAGTGACCTTCCGTTGTTCATGTGGCGGCACGATGAAAAGAACACCGGAGTTGATTGATGTCTGGTTTGACTCGGGCGCAATGCCGTTCGCACAATGGCACTACCCGTTCGAGAACAAAGAGTTGATCGAAAGCGGGGAACAGTATCCAGCTGATTACATTTGTGAAGGAATCGACCAGACACGCGGATGGTTCTACTCTCTCCACGCGATCGGTAGCTTCTTGTTTTCGAAACCGGCGTATACACACGTGGTGGTGAATGAACTCATCCTTGACAAGGATGGGCAGAAGATGTCAAAGTCGAAAGGAAACACGGTCAATCCGTTTGATGTCATGAGGACGTACGGGGCGGACGCCACACGATGGTATCTGATGACCACGAGCCCCCCCTGGCGGCCAACAATGTTCGACCAGGAAGGAATCGGGGACGTTCATCGAAAGTTCTTCGGCACGCTGGTCAATACATATGCTTTTTTCGCCCTGTATGCCAATATTGATGGGTTCGCTTTCACCGAACCGGAAATCCCCGTGGCACAACGTCCGGAAATTGACCGCTGGGTGCTATCCGTGCTGAACTCATTGACGAAACGGTACACCTCCGCGATGGATTCGTACGAGGTGACAAGAGCTGCACGTATGGTGAGCGAGTTCACCATCGACCAGTTGTCAAACTGGTATGTTCGAAGGAACAGAAGGCGTTTCTGGAAAAGCGAAAAGGGGAAGGATAAAACGGCAGCGTACCAAACCCTGTATGAATGTCTGACCACGGTGACGAAGTTGATGGCGCCCTTCGCCCCCTTTCTCTCCGAAGAGCTCTTTCGCAACCTGAATGAAATCACGCACCGGGAATCAGTCCCTTCTGTGCATCTGGCGGAAATACCGAAAGTTCAGGAAAGCACAGTTGATCTGGTATTGGAGGAAAAAATGGCGCGAGCGGAGAAGATCGTTATGCTCGTACGCTCAATGAGAGTGAAGTCAAACCTTCGGGTTCGCCAGCCGTTGCGAAGAATTATCCTCCCGATTGCTAATGAAAAGGATCGTGAGGATGTGCGGGCCATGGAGGCCGTTATCCTTGAGGAAATCAATGTCAAGGAAATCGAATACGTTTCCGACGAATCCGGGATCGTGAAAAAAAAGGCAAAAGCAAACTTCAAGTCCATCGGACCAAAATTCGGCAAAGCAGTGCAACAGGTTGCCGGAAGGATCAAAGAACTGAACGGGGGAGAGATTACCGAGCTTGAATCGAACGGATCGCTATCACTTCCGGTCAACGGAAATACGTTGACCATTGCAAGAGAGGACGTGGAGATCATTCGTGAAGATATCGAAGGGTGGCTGGTGGAATCGGACGAAGGGATCACTGTTGCGCTTGATACGGAGTTGAGTGAGGATCTTCTTGCGGAAGGATTTGCCCGTGAGTTTGTCAACAGAATTCAAAACCTCCGGAAAGATTCCGGCTTTGCCGTCGTCGACAGGATTCGCATCGAGTACAAAGCGCCGGACGAATTGAAGACGATGATCAGTTCGAAGGCATCATATATCACGAACGAAACCCTTGCGGTCGAGTTGTGCGAAGGGAAGGACAATCGTGAAATGCCGACGTCGTTTGATTTTAACGGGCACAGTGTGTTCGTCTCGATTACGAAAGCGTGAATGAAATGCAGAATGAATAAGAAAAGGAGAAAACCGATAATGGCAAAAAAGACAGCGTCAAAGACGATCAAGAAGTCCACTGTCGCCATCATGAAGGAAAGAGCGGCCAACCGCTCCAAGCAGATCAAAAAAGCAAAGGCGAACCTGAAAAAGGCTTCCGCGGTACGGGCGGCGGCCCTCAAGAAAGCTGCGTTGAAAAAGGCTGAGCTTGCGAAGCTCCTTGGGCCGAAATCGTACAGTGCCGATGAACTGAAAAAATTCAAAGCACTCATTCTCGAAAAACGTTTGGAGACGATGGAAGAACTGGACACTCTCCGCGAAAGTATTATGGATGTCACGACGGGAGAGTATGTCAGCGAGAACTCCACCTATTCGCTCCACATGGAACAGGGAACAGATGCGATGGAACGGGAAAAGACTTTCCTCTTCGCATCGCGAGGGAACAAGTTCCTGAACCAACTTGATGATGCCCTGGTACGCGTGGACAACAAGACTTACGGAAAATGCAGAATCTGTGACCTTCTCATTCCGAAGGACCGTCTTCTTGCAGTGCCGACTGCGCAAACCTGCGTTGAATACAAGAATACCAATTTGCCATGTCCGAGGGGGAAGATTGCCGTCGAGATGAAGGGTGAAGATGACTAATACAGTGAATGACCCGAATGGAGATAGATAGTTGTGCGTGTTCTGATTCTCACTGTTTCCATTCTCTTCACCGACCAGCTGACGAAGCTACTCGTAAAGGGGTTTCGCATTCCGTTTACGGACATTGCAGTTGACGGAATGGTTTACGGTGCCAGCAAGCCCGTCCTGGGCGAGTTCTTCCGGCTGACCTATATCGAAAATGCGGGGATGGCATTTGGGATTGAATTTGGTGGTAAGATCCTTCTTTCATTTTTTTCGATTATTGCCTGTTGCTTCATTGTATACTATCTCTACAAGACGCGGAAGGAGGCGCTCGGGCTGCGCATTTCCCTTGCGTTGATTCTGGGGGGCGCGTTAGGAAATCTCATCGACAGGGTTTTTTACGGTGTCTTGTATGGGGAAGCCCCGCTGTTCTACGGAAAGGTTGTTGATTTTCTGGATGTGGACTTCTTTAACATCAACATGTTCGGCTTTCATATGTCGCGATGGCCGGTGTTCAATGTTGCTGACGCGTCAGTGACAATTGGCGTGCTTCTGCTCCTGGTCGTGCACCGCCCCATCTCTTCGCGAGCTAAAGCAGTTTCCGAAACTGCTGCTCCATCGGTCGATTCACCCACCCCTTCACCGACCGAAAACGCGATCTCCGATTTGTAAGAACTTCATGCCTTATCAATTCGAGATCGTGGTACCTCCCAGTAAGAAAAAGGAACGGCTCGACGTCTTTCTCGCGAACCATGTAGAGAACGCTACTCGCACGAAGGTGCAGCGAGGCATACAGGAAGGGAGTGTTCTTGTTGACGGGAATCGGGTGCGCCCAAGTCACACCGTTTCACCGGGAGAGGTTATCAGCGTCACGCTTCAGAAGGATCCACCGCAAGAAGCTCTCGCGGAGAACATTCCACTCGACATCGTACATGAAGACGACAGTCTGCTTGTGGTGAACAAGCCCGCCGGCATGGTAACGCATCCCGCATACGGAAACTACACCGGAACCCTTGTCAATGCACTTCTTTATCATTGCAATTCACTATCAAATTCACCTGATCCGACCCGTCCGGGCATTATCCATCGCCTTGATAAGGACACTTCCGGATTGATGGTGGTGGCCAAAACCGATGCAGCCCACGCACGACTGGCGAAACAATTTGCAGTTCGGACAATTAGCAGGGAGTACTGGGCAATCGTTTGGGGAAAAATCAAGCAATCCCGCGGGGTGATCCAGGCCTCTCTCGGGAGAAGTCGATCAGATCGGAAGAAAATGGCGGTTGTTCCAGAGGGAAAAAATGCTATCACGGAGTATGCAGTTCTCCGATCTTTTGATTATCTTTCTTTAGTCAAACTCAGACTACAGACCGGGCGAACGCATCAAATACGCGTCCATCTTGCACACTTCCATCACCCGGTGTTCGGGGATCCTACATACAACGGCAGAAGTATTATTTACGGTTCGGGCTCGAACGCTCAGAGAATGGAGGTTCGTCGACTCCTTCAGAAGATTTCGCGTCAGGCCCTCCACGCCAAGACGATAGGATTTATTCACCCGAGTACCGGTGAAAAGATGTCGTTCGATTCCGTTCTTCCCTCCGACATGATCGATGTGTTGGAGACTCTTCAGAAGTAAGCTGCTCTGGTTTCACAGGGCGAGACATTCAATATTCTCATTAGTGATGTCAGGATCCACCGACAAATTTCCTTGGAGATTCCTCCGCCATTATTCATGGTGCTGGATTCTGCTATTGTTGTTCATTCAAATGACACTCCTGCCCTTTGGTGTCGTCATGGCGCAATCAAGAGTCGAAACGTCACTCCAGCAATTCAGTGCCGATGCCGCCAGAGGATATATTCAACCTCTGGCCGATCTCACAAGCGCAAACCTGAATTCCGGATTTTACAACTCA
>QKGJ01000242.1 GCA_003251275.1 Ignavibacteria bacterium | reverse complement strand
ACTTCATCGATATCTGGGGTGGACGGATCGCTCCCGCCGTTGATTTTGACGTCCGCTTTGAAAACAGGCGAACGGCATCAAATGCCAATCTGGGTCGTATCAGCTTCGATATTCACACCGGCCTCGAGTATCAGTATAAAAACGTCGTTGCCCTGCGGATGGGTTACAATGACGTGAAGCAGTGGAGCATGGGTGCTGGCGTTCAGCTTCCCAAACTCAACATCGACTACTCGTTTGCGCGCTTCGCATCGGGAGACGTCTTTCCGGATACGCACCGTATTTCAATAATGTTTACGCTTGAGTCAGCTGAGTTCGCACGCACAGCGCAATAGGAATCTACACTATTGCACGATCCCACTGCTTGCAATAGTTGGGTGGCTGGTTTCCGGATGTGCCTCAAGCCGATATTCCACAGACTACCCTCTTAGTTCCTTCTCGAAAACATCCGTCGATGGCGAGTTCCAGTATAGAATTCCACAGGGCTGGTTTGCGGCATTCGACGATCCTCCTACGCAACAACCCTCCTCAATCATTTGGCTCTTGCGAAACGATTACCGCGCTACCATCGCGGTAAGTGAATTGAAGGTTGATTCCGTTGCACTGAAGGAACTACTGCGAGCCCCCATTCATCGGGTCGCTCAGCTTACAATGGCACTTGCAGTTAACGGAGGGTCGTCTATCCTCCAGGTCGCCCCTGAAACATTTACTCTTTCCGGGAGAGAATTTTGTGGCTATGAAGTCGAAAACCCCGGGACCGGAGAGAGCATGCGCATCGTTGTATTTGCCGCAGGCGGAAAATTCTATGAAACGACAGCCCTGTTAAAGGGAAAGGAAAACAGCGAAGAGATGTTTGCAATGTTTGCGGCTCAACAGAGTTTCCTGAAGAGCCTTCGGTGGTGAGTCTACTTCGTTGTCATTTCAAACACACCGTCCCAGTTCTCCGGCGGTGGGTCGATCTCGAATTGAGAAATGCGCTGAAGGTACATCAGCGTTGGACTGTCTTCCGGCCGAAGTGAGCTGGCAGCAGAAAAGGAGGCACGGGCATCCTCCCACCTCTTCTTTCGAAATTGTTCTACCCCTTGTCCGAAGAACCCTAGAAACTCTCGTAGCTCATGGTCGAGCGGCGCGTCTTTCGTTATCAGCAGTTCATAAATGTGAATCGGCTCGGTTCGCCCCTTCACGGTTAATAAGTCGAGTTCCCTCCCCACCATTTCCTGACTGACGAGCGAAAAAGTGTTTTCGCTGACGATGATACCTGTATGGTATTGCTTATTGGCCCCTTCCAGACGTGAACCAAGATTCACACTATCACCAATGACCGTATAGTCAAACTTGCGCATTGCACCCATATTACCGACAACCATTTCTCCAGTATTGATTCCGATACGCAGATGGAATAGGGGCTTATTCTCCGACCGCCATGCCGCCCGTATTTCCTTTGCAACCTGCTGCATTTCTATCGCGGCCCGGCAAGCGTTCAGGGCGTGGTCGGCCTGAGCAACTGGGGCTCCCCAAAAGGCCATTATCGCATCCCCTTGGTATTTGTCGAGTGTCCCCAAATGTCGGAATACAACCTCGCTCATCGCACTCAGGTACTCATTGAGAATTCCTACCAGTTGCTCGGAAGGGAGGTTTTCTGAAATGGATGTAAATCCCTCAATATCGGCAAAGAGAACAGTGAGAGTTCTCCTCTCTCCACCCAAAGCCAGTTTTTCCGGATTGGAGATGAGCTCATCGACGACCGATGGGTTCACATACGTGCTGAACATTTCCTTAATCAGCACCCGCTGTTTTCGTTCCACCACAAAATGATATGTCGTGCTGGCGAAATATCCCGCGAGCACAGCCAGAATGGGGCTGATGGTAGTGAGAAGGAAGCTTGTGTAAGTGAAAAGAAGCAATGATGCATACGCAAGAACAAAGATTTCTGCAAGGGCAAAGAGGAACCCGTTCACCTCCACAAGAAAGTGAAAGCGTGTTTTCGATGCTTTCAAGGCCGAAGTCACAAAGAAAGTGACAAAACAGAAGAACAGCACCGACAGGATCTCCAACACGACCGATTGCTTCCTCACAAAGTCGGAGCGGAGGATGCTTTCGATTACATTGGCATGAATTTCCACACCGTACATGAGATTATCGCCCTGTCTCCGCCCCTTTGCAATGGAAACCGGGAAAAGGTCATGGTCTTCCGGCACGCGAGAGCCAACGAGAACAATCTTGTTCTTAAACGTTCCATCGTATAAATAGCCGTCGATCGGGTCGTCGAACGTATTGAGTTGGGCACCGTAGTCAGTCTCGTCAAGCGTCGTAAAGGAGGAATCGTCAACGACGTCTGCAAACTTGATGAACCGTGAAGTCCCGCTGGACCCATAGAAATTGATGAGGAATGAGGAGGCGTCATATTTCGGGATATCCCTGCCGGCGTAGGCGAACCGATCCCCCCAGTCTTCCACAGTAGTGAACGGTGACAGATCGAAGTATTTGTTGAGCACAGCGAAAGCAAAAGTCGGAACGGTAAAATTACCGGCAGATTCGAAGAAGGGAGTGTACCGCCGGTGGACGCCATCGGCGTCATTCAGTATATTCACGATGCCAAGCGTGCTATCGACATGAAGGAACTCATTTCCGAAGTCCTCATCATTCGATACATGCCGGTACTGATCGTTCTCCGGCTCAATTTTTCCTGCAAGCACAACGATTCCAGTTTCCCGAATGGCATCACGGAGTTCCTGGTCGTTTTGTGGATTGGCCATGTCTGCGCCGGTGAGCATAAGATCAAGACCGACGACCTTTGCGCCTGCCCGCTTCAGGTTACGGATAAGGTGTGCATAGTAGGACCGGGGCCACGGGAATCGATCCGGTAATGCCCGGTACGAATCCTGGGAGATTTCCACTATCACCACCATACCCGAATCACGGAGAGATTCCTTGAGTCCTCTGTGTTGAAATCGATAGTCGATGGTGGCAAGTTCAAGGCGCTGAAGTACTCCCAGCTTCAGGATACTTTCCTGCGTAATGAGGAGAACCAGAATGGCCGTGATCAGCGCGACGAACAGCTTCGTCATTCGTCGTCGTTGCAGAGGGGTTGGTCTAATTCCTGTTACTGCCAAAAGCGTGTTTAGAGATCGTACCGTAATTGCAAACTCCAGACATTCTCGTTCGTGAATCCTGGGTTGCTGAAGGTTGTGTACTGCAACTCAAGGATCATTCCCTTGAGAAGAACGTATTGAGTTCCGACGTCGAATGTCGTTCGTCGAAAATCACCCAGTGTTGGTGCAATCGTTGAATACAATTGAAGGGCGTTATCCAGTACCGAATAGCGTCCGCCGAGCGAGAGGGAAGCATAGTTCAAGTTTGAAGGAATGCCGGCGAGGGATGGTTGCTTGCTAAAATTAAACGTCACATCCAACGAAGTCTGCAGAGGGATCAGGTACCGCGTGCTCACACCGAAGGAAACGACAGTGTTGGCAACATCGATGCCACGAAAGGAATGATCGTTGCGTTTGGAATAGGAAACGCTGGCCAGCGCTGTATGCCTTCCGCCCAACTCGAAATCATACATGGATTGAAGAAAAAGACGAAACGTGTTGTCGTCAATCATACTCAGAGAATCCGGCTGAGATCTCCGGATGCCGTTATCGCTCCCATAGAATCCGAGACTAAGAGTAATTCCTGGGAGGTGTGATTGTGGATAGTAGCTCCCTGCGATCGTGGTACTGGTGAAGGTCGTTGTCGCAATCTTGGTCTGGCTTGTATTGTCAGTCAATCTCTCGAACTGGAGTGAAAGAAGCAACTGATTATTCAGAATCCGCGTTCGGTCTCCGATATTGAACCCACGAATATCGCTCCGCAGGTATGTTTGGCCGAACGAATTGAAATCACTCCCTCGGAACGTGTAGGAAATCCTGAAAAGATGATCAAAGTAATTCAGAGCGGCGGATGCATCCCAGGCAAGCGTGGAGAATCGTTTCAGAGAGAGAGGACGAAGGTTTTCGTTTACCGTGATTATGCCGTCGAGGAGGCCGCGGATCCGTTTCACCTCATCCGCTCGATCTGCGTACACGGAGTCGATGTATTTATCCGTGAAGTTGCCGCTGGAAATATCGGCGTTATACGCGCTGATGGCGGCTTCGGCGCTTAGCTCGATGTTCTTTCCATCATAATACTGTATGGCATCTGCGCCGACGACGATGTTCTCCTCGGGACGAAAGCCGTTCCGGATTGACTGCGTGTCGTCTTTTCCCTTAAGGATGGACAGGCCAAACTGGCCCGATTCCCGCTTACCAAAGCTCGGTCTGATGGCGATGACACTTCGTGAGTAAGTTCCATATTGAAATTTTCCCCAGGCCTGTTGATCCAACGGAGCGTATGACGCAGACGGATCGCGAAGCTGCTCCACGGCAAGAGAATCGACCGGTATCGTATAGAGGAGGGCTCCCTCAATCCCACGCATGGTTTCACCAACCGCAATATCAAGATTGACATCTCCCGAGCGGAGACCAGCGTACGCACCCCGAACCCTCTTTCCGTTCAATATGAGGTTTGGGAAATTCGGGTAGACATCGCCGGCGGTCAATGTTAACCAGGAAGATTGAACACCAAGGTGAAACCTGTCCTGGGGTTGTTGGTGCCGGGTTTCCTCGGAAGTGACAAAGGCGCGAGCGCGTAATTGCCAGTCTTCACTTTGTCCGTTGAGAGTGATGGTTCCCCGATTGTATGCGAGAGATGTCGAACGAACCCTTTCATGCCTCGTTTCCATCCGCAGGGAGCCGCTGTAACGAAAGTCATTGGGATTTTGTGAATCGGCGTATTGCCCATCTCCCCGCACGGTAAAAAAGAGCGTCGCAGCGCAATGCTGAACACGGAGTTGGTTGTAAAGGCGTACCGTGACTGTATGGTTCCCCGGACTTAGGACATGCGAGGAATTATCCGGCGAGTAGACGATAATGTCTCCTGAAACGAGGGTGTTGTCAGTCACCTCGATATCGTCGATAAAGATCCTTGTATGGCTTCGCTCCACCGAAGAATCGGCGCGGAGCAAAGAAATCGAGATGAGTATGTCATCATTCTGGAGAGTGGAGAACGGTTCAGGACTCAGGAAAATAATCTGCTCGTCGGAAATATCCTGATCACGCACTACGATTCGTGCTGTTCTCGCAGGTGGCGTGTTCAGTGGATCGGGTGCGTCACTCAACGGATAGACTTCTGTCCTACCGCCCTCATCAACAAGGACAATATAATATTCAACGAACGGTGGAGAAACCGATCGCGCTCCAATGGAAACGGACGCGGTTGAGCCGACCCTGTCCATTTCGAGCCGCCGGAAATCTCTCTCGCCGAAAGGGCGAAAAAGGAAATAGAGCTGTGTGGGGTGTGCACCTTGCGTTAGCTCAACTCTCACCGTAAGCTGCTGATTGCTGAACGATTCTGATGGAGAGACTTCGGCAACACCTGTCGATATTTGTGCATGTGCAGAAAAGCCACTGATCACCTGGAGACAAAGACCCATCCCACAGGCAAATACGAAACGTATTCTCTGCATAACCTCACCCGTTGACAGCAAAAAAAAGCCCCACAGAAGAGGTCTGTAGGGCTCATCTGTTTAACTAGATGAGAGTTGCATCATTCATGCCAAAGGCTACTTGAACTCTATCCTCAATTTCCTCCTGTTTCCCTGATTATCGCGCAAATCCAACTCAAATTCATTTTCCCTATCTGTTTGACGTGAAGCTTCGATAGCTTCTCGTTGCTCCTCGTCGGTAAACGGTCTGGCGACGATGGTACCGTCTTTCCTGGAGACGCCGCTAAACCCGGCCCGGACCTCCACGGATTCACGGGAAACTTGATTCGTGTAAAGAACAGCGCCTTCCACTACGACAAGCAGGTCGGCGCTATCAGCAAGGAGGAATTGTCCACCGGTTCCCCGTATCGAAGCGACAGATGTTGGTGATGAGAAACGAAATTCCTCACCTTCACCTTGCCTACGAATATTAAACCCAACAGCCCCTTTTTCTATTTCCACTGACTTGAAAAAAACACCGCTGTTATTCTCGCCTTCGATAGTAAGCTCGGAGAGTTCCCGAACTCGCACCATGCTATTATCCTTAAACTTGATCACCGCGAGAGAACTTTGACCAGTTCGAATTTTATCACCAGCCGCCAATGTTTCACCGCGCTTTGCATCGACCCAATCCTTCCCACCCTGTTGTCGCAACACCCGCTGTATTACCTTGCTGACCAGAGCCAGTGATGATTCAGGTCGTGCAACAGAGAGATCTCCGGCACCGAAAACAACGAAGACAAAAGAGAGAATCCAAGTAATATATTTGCGCGCTTTCATGACAGCGTCACTCAAGCACGACGTTCGTGATTGATTGCGGATTGTCTCGAAGGCGACGAATAATATGAGCGAGATCCGAAGAGGTAATCGGGTTCCCATTCAGTCTCATTGCTCCTTCCGGAGCAAGTGCGGCATTACGGATTTCATCGAATACACTCTTGTACTTCGGGCCGAGAGCCTCCTCCAGTTCGTCGAGGAGGGAACTAAGCGAGCCAACTCCTTGCGGCGCGACGGTGAACGCCCGAAGCGGGCTTCGCACTTTGAAATCAGTTCCGCCAGATTCCGGGACAAGGCCGTCGATATACCAGACATACGTCTTACCATGTTCCAGTGATCGAACACCGGCCTGCGGGTACTGGAATGTCAAACCCCGGACTTCTTGAAGGAGATGAGGCGTCCCGGCAATCGCCTCTTCGAGGGAACCCTGGTTAGGGAGTTTTTCATAGACAGCGATGCGCGACCTCTCGCCGTCGTACCGCCACTGGAAAAGGGGAAATCTGTTCAGCCCATCGTCTCCATCAAGCGGAAAAAGAAGCTCAACGGAGGAGGGATTAGTTACATCAATGGAAAACCTTGAAACTCTTGGGGGTGTGACATCGTTTACGATGCCAACCTCAACCACAAACTGATACAGCCCTGCGGGTAACGTTCCGCCGGGTAGAGCAAGTTGCTCAAGTCGGCTCCGGGCAATCGGGTCGTAGACCGTCGGACCGGTTGGAATCGTGTGGCCCAGATCAAGATTTGTTATTGTCCGACTCCCTTCAATTGCAAAGTGCGGGTCCACCGTCTCTACACGAGCTGCGTCTGGGTACGACTCCCCTCCAGGAAGCTGGATTCTGACGTGAATGCTCATCCGTGCCTGGAGCGTTCCTCCGTCACTCGTTCTCAGTCCAATGGTGAAGAGCCATTTTGGCGTTGTTGCGTTTTGGAAATCGAGATCCGCGATCGTGAGTCGTTGAAGGGGAGAAACAATGGGGGGATCGGGGTCAAAGAGAATCGATTGCGCGCTTCCGGATAGCGGACACATAAGGGCGGCGACAAGCAGGCACTGGCGAATACGATACAATAAGCGAGCATTCATCTTTGGATATTCCCCTGAATTCTCTACAACCACACCGATTCGTGCGCTACCCTATGGTAACGCACCATGATACGCATTTGACCTATATCTTGCAATGACGGAAGAGAAAGGGAGGATGTCCGTTCAGAAATTTATTATGTCGTTCACAACAACAAATGCCATGAACGCGAGGAGAAGAACAAATCCGGCCTGTTGAATGATCATCTTGATTTTTGCAGGTATTTCGCGCCGGAAGATACCCTCATAAGCAAGAAAGACAAGATGCCCGCCATCCAGAGCCGGAACGGGGAGGATGTTGAGAAAAGCAAGACTAATACTTAAGAGTGCCATAAAGCCGAAGTAGGAAATAACACCGAGCTCTGCACTTTGCGTTGCCATTTGGGCAATCTTGATCGGTCCTCCGACAGATTGCGCGAACGCAACCTTCCCGGTGACTAATTGACCCATTTGCCTCACGAAGAGAACGGACATCGCCGCAAGTTCTTTGACTCCTTCCGGAAAAGCCTGAAGTAAGGTGTATTCCATGCGAGTCACGGGTCCTATATACCGTGCCCCGTATTGAATTCCAATCAAGCCGTCATTCGTTGGGGTTATCGTCCCCGAAATTTCCTTTCCATCGCGACGCCATACGATCGGAATGGGTTTGTCAGCGTTCGCCTTGACAATGTTCTTCACCTTCAAATCATATTGAATCGGCTGACCGTTTAAGGTGAGCAAAACGTCAAGGGGCTGCAAACCAACCTTGTCTGCAGGCATACCGGAGCTGACCATGCTGACAACAATTTCCGTTTGAGTCGGCACAATACCAAAAGCCGCGTCGGTTGGTTCGGGGATGGAGCTGCGAGCAACGTGTCTTTCTACGGGCTTGCCATCCCGATCCACCGTAAACACAACATCATCACCCATTGTGTCGATGTAGATCAGCTTGGCGATGTCATCCCAGTATTGAACGTTGTGTCCATTAATGGACACAACCTTATCACCCTTCAGCAAGCCTGCTTTCTCAGCAGGGCTCTCTTGTGTAACGTATCCGATCTCTGTTGTTTCCCGAACGACCTTTCCCTGCGCGTAGTTAATCCCCCAGAAAATCACCACAGCAAGAACGATATTCATGATAACTCCCGCAGAGATCACAAACATACGTTGCCAGATGGGTTTCGAACGGAACTCCCACGGCTGAGGTTCACTTTCCAGAAACTCCGTATCGAAACTCTCATCAATCATGCCGGCGATTTTCACGTACCCCCCGATAGGGATCCACGAGACGCAATAGTCTGTGTCCCCAATTCTCTTTCCAAAGGCCCGGGGAGGAAAACCAATCGAGAATCGATCCACCCGCATCCTGCACAGCTTTGCTGCAAGGAAGTGGCCAAGTTCATGAACAAAAACAAGAACACCTAACGTGACTATGAAGTAAAAGATAGTTTCGAGAATTGCCATTGATCTTCCTTGGTTATCGCCTGATTATCGGTGGAAGGACGCTGCTCGCCGCTGCGAAGTGCGTACGTCAGTAGATGCTCCCCCGACAGATGCTCTAGTTTCAGTGTCTATACGAACAATATCATCCAGAGTTAAGTTCTGCTCTACAACATGCTGTGAGAGCGCCTCCTCAATCAAGCGAGGGATGGAGGAGAATGGAATTTCTTCATCAAGGAACATGCGCACTGCCACCTCGTTGGCTGCGTTGAGTACCGTAGGGGCCGACCCACCGGCTCTCAGCGCTGAATACGCCAGGTCAAGACAGGGGAACTTTTCCATATCGGGCTGGAGAAAAGTCATCTCCTGAAGCGAGGAGAAGTCGAGTCGCTGGAAATTCGACACCGGGCGTTCGGGATACATGAGGGCATATTGAATCGGGAGTTTCATATCCGGGATCCCCATCTGCGCCTTCGTGGAACCGTCCGGGAATTCCACCATTGAATGAATGATCGATTGGGGGTGGATGACTACTTCAATGCTGTCCGCCGGCACGCCGAATAACCAGAACGCCTCGATCACTTCAAGGCCCTTGTTCATGAGCGTCGCGGAATCAATGGTAATCTTCCTCCCCATCTTCCACGTGGGGTGATTCAGCGCGCCCTGCACCGTGATAGCGTGGAACTTTTCTTTTTCGAGGTGGAGAAACGGTCCGCCGGAGGCGGTGAGAATAAGGCGATCAATATTGGTGACTTCCTCACCGCGGAGACACTGAAGAATCGCACTATGCTCGCTATCCACAGGGAAGAGCTGGACGTTGTGTTTTTTTACCTTGCCGGTAAGAAGTTCACCTGCAACGACAAGCGTCTCCTTGTTTGCAAGCGCTATGTCCTTTCCCGCTTCGATTGCGGCGAGGGTGGGCTTAAGTCCGGCGAAACCGACCAGGGCATTCAAGACGATGTCAACATCACCTCTTGCCACGATTTCTATTAACCCTTCTTCACCTGCGAGAACTTCCGTCAATCCCTCCAGCTTGGTGCGTGCGATTGAAGCGCTGTGCTCATCGAGCACGACAACAGCGCGCGGATGGAACTCGCGCACCTGTTCCATCAGCCCATCGATATTCTTGTTTGCTGTAAGATAGTTCACCGCAAGCCGTTTCGGGAAGGAACGGACAACCTCGAGTGTGCTACACCCGATTGAACCCGTTGAACCAAGAATAGCAAGCCGGCGTTGCGGTGGTTGCGCCATCGAAAATCCAAGTTTGTGTTGAAAAACGTCGTTCAAGTTACACAAATCACTCTTTGAAGGCAAGGTAAGCCAACCAATGATGCATCAGCACATTTCCCGATCACGCCTCTCGCCAGAAACACAAGAGCCCTCTTTCGAGGGCTCTGTGAGATTTTGTGAAATGAAAGCCATTACTTCAACAACAGCATTTTCCTTGTTGCGACGTTTTCACCCGCTCTGAGCGTGTAGTAGTAGATCCCGCTCGCAAGATGGGTCGGCGCAAAGTTCGCGGTGTGTGCACCCGCGTCCTGGCGGCCATCGATAAGTGTGGCGACCTCCTGGCCAAGAGCGTTGTACACTCTCAAACTGACATCCACTGCAGCAGGCAGTCTGTAGGTAATCCTGGTCGATGGGTTGAATGGGTTCGGGTAGTTTTGATCAAGCGCAAATGCGTCTGGCAATGTCGATGCATTATCATCGACTCCCGTAACTGTTGACCCAAGAATAATGAAAGAAAAGTCCTGAGGGTAAATTCCGTCATCAGCAATACCCCAACCGCCGGTGCCTGTTTGTTGGAGCCCGTTGCCTGTGATGCGTTCTCCCCAAATGGGCATCGGAGGAATCCATGGCCCTGAGGCCAAACTTCCGTCACTTTGCCAATCCACCCAATATGTCCCCGGCATCAGCGTGGTACCTGCAATAACCAGATTCTTCATGAGTGGGCGATTGCTTGCTGTTCCACTAGTCGTCTGCAAAACCCTGTACGTACCTGACCAATCGGAAGAGATTAGCTGGTTGGTTGTTGTGTCCCCAAAGATAATTGCGCTGGTCGAATCGATCGGCGGACCGTCCCATATACGATAATTGACAGAAGTAATCGTTGAGGTTGTAGGCGAATTCGTTTGATATGCATAGAAATAAAAGAAGTCGACATTCCACTGTTCACCGGGAGGAACTGTGAAGTCATCCGCAACTCTGTTTGCATTGAGCACCTGATGCCCGAAGCCATAGAGCGTTAACCCCAGAGTGGTGTTTTGGACAATACTCTCATTCGCGCCGCCAACACCGGTACCAATGCTATTCACTATAGGTCCGTTGTAGTAAATAAGTCCGGCAGTATCCGCAGGGTCTGCAAAGAACTTTCCTCGCAGAAGGAAGGGAAATCCCTGAGGCAACGTGCCATCTAGCGCATCGCCCCACAAACCGGAGCCGTATCCCATTCCATTGCCCGTCGTATCAGTTCCGGTAATAGTAATTGGCTGAGCCCACGGTCCGCTAAAGCTGGCACTACCACCTGTTTGCCAGTCAAGCCAGTACTCTCCTGGCGCAAGTGTAACCCCTGCACTTGCCGTATTTTCCATGACAGGTCTATTGGTTGCAGTGAGAGATTGCTCGCTGACCCGGTAGGCATTCGACCAGCCGGTGTTGACCAATCTATCTGTTGTCGTATCACCAAAGACGACGTTGCTGGAGGGATCATCGGGAGGGCCATCCCAGATTCGGTAATTCAATGATGTAATTGTTGAGGTCGTAGTGGAACCCGTTTGATAGGCATAGAAGATAACCTCATCAATGCGGAACCCACCCGGGTTGGTGACCATAAAGTCATCTGCAACCCTTGTTCCCTGGGCGACCGAATTCCCGAAACCAAGAACGCTCATTGAGAGAGAAGTATCCTGCAAAACACTCAGATCAGAACCGCTTCCCGTCGTGTCTGGATGAGTCACCCAGTCACCACCATTGTACAGTGGCCTTGCAGTTGAAGTCCCGTTCGTGGCTCCCTGGATGCTAATGGAGCCATCATTCGGCTGAGTGTGCACTTCATTGGGATTGAGAAGTTCAACGGCTTTGGAGGCTGGCCGGCTGACATCATGATGAGTTATCGGCACATGTGTCTTCGCTGCATCCACTTGCTCCATCTTATCCTTTGCGGAGTTTTCTTTTGCATCGGATCCGTATGCTGTGGCGGAAAAAGCCAGAATCGCTACAGCAAGGAAGCAACTGGAAAGGAGTGGCATTGGTCTCATAGGAGCACCTCTTGTTGATGTTCTTTGAAAGTGAATTATGGATGGAAGCGAACAGAAGGAGAATGTGCCTGACTCTGTTGGATACTTCGGAATCAACCCCCAGCCCTCAGCACAAATCCACTCGATCCAAGAGAGGTATGGAGTCAACAGGCAGTTTTCAGTGCTGGTAGTATTCTAAAGAATCCAAATCTCAATGTCAATGGAATGAAGGAATTGTCGTCCATGAGCAAAAAAAAAGGCGAAGCCTGGTGGGGCTCCGCCTTTGCAGCAATCACATGTTCAAGGCTATTTCAAAAGCAACATCTTGCGCGTTGCGACAAAATCGCCGGCGGTCAGGGTGTAATAGTACACACCGCTGGCAATATTGCCTGGAGCAAAATCCACCTGGTACGAACCAGCTTCTCGTTGGTCGTTCACTAATGTCTTGACCTCCTGGCCAACCATGTTATATATGGTGAGACGCACATGAGAGCTTTGTGGTATCACAAATTTGATTTTCGTGGATGGATTAAACGGATTTGGATAGTTTTGCGCTAGCTCGAACTTGTTTGGCAGATCTACCCGATCGCCGACTGAAGTAACGGCAAAAGTATGCTCCGCAATATAGAAGTAACAAGGATTGCTGGCATTGAGATTGGAGAAGCTTGGGAACCCGGCCTCGTATGTTCTCCCGAGGAACAATGTGTAACTCCCTCCACCGTTCACCCGAACCTGGGGAGCTGCGTGGAGAAGAATTTCCCCCAGATTCGGCGTTTGCGAAATGTTTTCAGGGGTCGACCAACTGGCTCCGTTAATGTCTCTTGACGAGAACCAGATATCCGGGATCGAATCTCCAGGTTCCGCATCAATCCACACCATGGTCATGACCTGTCTATCCGTGCTGATAGATGCATGGATTGCATTTCTTGTTTGATCGAGTGTACCGTATGCAAGCGGAGTATTCACATTCATTCCAGTCGTCACCCATTTGGATGACCACCCGCTGGTTGCGCCAGCATCCTCATACACCTCCAGGATTGATCGCTCATCGAGGTTCGTCCACGGACTGTCAACGACGACAGAGAAGAAGTGAACCTTATCGTTTGCATCCACTACCATCTCATTCAGATAGGCGACTGTACCACCCGCTGGCTGAACATAGTCATATAAGTCGTAGCGGACAGGAAGTCCTGTTGCCCTCATCCAATCTGGTTGGGGACGCGTCCAGGGACCCCACGTTGTGCCATTATCAGTTGTCTTGGAATAGCCGGTGTTGAATGCGTCGGCGGAGTCGTCTGGCCAGAGGGCATTAACGCTGTAATACGATCCACCACTCGCAGTTGCGCTACCACTTATGTGCGAGATGGCATTCACAAAGTTCGGTAGTGTGTCTCTCCATGAAGCTGGAGTTTGATTGGCAATCGTTATGTAGTCGTTGGTACCCCAGAAGTGAGAATGATTCGGACTAGGGGTGCTTTTTGTTGTTGCCCAAAACACCCACGGTGAATTGGGAACTGTCCAGATTGTGCTGCTCGAAGTATAGGTTGAATCTGAACCGTAATCGAGTGTTGCCGAAGGTCCGCCAGCGCCGAACAAATCAAAACCGTACGTAATTCCACCAAAACCGGATCCACTGGGGTGGAGTGCAGGTGCTGAATATACAAACAACATATCACCTGGGTTTGGACTTGAAAGAGCATTCCAAAGTGCTGCGCTTGGATAACGGGTGTTTGTCGGCGTCCCTCCGTTAAGCTCCGAAACTCGAATCCATGTCGCACCGCCATCGGTGGAATAGTTGTACCAAAGTTGTCCGGAACCGGAGGCATAGCTTGTATGACCCCGGTGAATCAACGCAACAACCCCGGATGTCGGATCGAATGAAATTGGAGTAATATTGTCATTTGCCGGTCCAAAAGCATTTGCCATTGAATCAACCAGGACCCAGTTCAGCGCAGAAGTCAGAGACTGGGCAGCTACGTATGGATCGGTCTTCGACTTTACCGTGGATGGCAATCCTTCCTCTGTGGCGTCTTTGAAAGGCGTTGCGTCCTTCTTCGACCCACGGCCTGCGTACATCGACTCTCCCGACAAGAAGAGAAAACAAACAAGAGCTAGTATGGTTCGAACCATATCGGTTCTCCTTGGATGTGTTAAATGAACGATTGTCTTTGATGGTGATGACCAGTCAGGGTGTTGCGGAATTGCATGGTTCCTGACCCGGTAGGTTATTCAAATTCAATATAAGAACCATCAAGGACAAAATAAAGTGCCCCATCTGCCGTTGCTCGTCTATACTTAGACCCTCTCTCTCACGGATCAGTTACGATGAAACTGGAATACTCTCCATGAATTCCTATATTGATGAAACT
>QKGJ01000010.1 GCA_003251275.1 Ignavibacteria bacterium | reverse complement strand
ATGCGACTGCCGCGAAGAAGCGACAAGAGACGTCGTTCGCCAAGCCCCGGTTCGTGCCAGCGGGAAACCAGAGTAGCGAGATCGGGGCGATAATTCAAGAACCACTCCAGCCGTTGCTTGAATTCCGGAACCCGATCGAGCAAATCGGCATCGAGCGTCTCGACGGCGAAGAGAGGAATGAGTCCGACCATCGACCGGACTTTAAGGGGAATATGTTCCCCGCCCGGAAGATGAAGAACATCGTAAAAGAACTCATCCTCTTTGTCCCACAAGTTGATCCCTTCTCCCGCGACGTTGGCTGTTGCCCCTGCAATGTAGAGGAAGTGCTCAAAAAACTTTGTTGCCACATCCTGGTAGACCGGGTTCTCTTCCGCCAGCTCCAGCGCGATGCGCATCATATTCAGGGAGTACATCGCCATCCAACTCGTTGCATCCGCCTGCTCGATGTGACCACCAGTTGGCAGCTGCGCGCTGCGATCGAACACACCAATATTATCCAGTCCGAGAAAACCACCCTGGAAAATATTATGTCCTTCCGCATCCTTGCGGTTCACCCACCAGGTGAAATTCAGCAGAAGCTTGTGAAACACACGCTCGAGAAATGCGCGATCCCCTTTGCTCCCATGCAGCTTCATGTCGATCTTGTAGACACGCCACGCCGCCCATGCATGCACAGGCGGATTCACATCGCCAAACGACCACTCATACGCGGGAAGCTGTCCGTTCGGATGCATGTACCATTCACGCGTAAGGAGAACAAGTTGATTCTTCGCAAATTCCGGATCGACAACCGCGAGGGGTAAGCAGTGGAAAGCCAGATCCCATGCCGCGTACCATGGATACTCCCATTTATCAGGCATGGAAATAATGTCTGCGTTATTGAGATGAATCCATTCGTGGTTTCTCCCATGGAGGCGCTCTCTTGGGGGAGGTGGAAATGCCGGATCGCCCTTGAGCCACTCCGTGACGTCGTAGTAGTAAAACTGTTTTGTCCAGAGCATGCCGCCGTACGCCTGCCGTTGGATAGCACGCTCATCCTCGCCGTCGATGTCGCTCTGCACCTGCTCATAGAACTCGTCCGCCTCGGACAGGCGTTTGGCAAACAGCGGTTCGAATTCCGCGAACGGTTTCTCCAATTCCTTGTTTGAGAATCGAAGCTGCACTACCGTCTGACCCCCGGCAGGTATGGTCATGGAATAACGAATTCCGGCTCGCGTTCCGACACGGTCAGGATTGACAGCGGTTTTGTTTTTCTGGACAATGAAATCGTTGATGCCGTCTTTTGGGTACTGCGAGTATTGAGCCGTGCCGTACAACCGTTTGCTGTTCGTTTCATTCTCACAGAAAAGCCCTTCACCCCCGGCTGAATAATAGAGCCACCGTTTCGCGAGGTTGCGATGATCGACTTCGATCACACCGGTTTTGGTCTGTCGCATCTCCGGCTTGTAGGGATCGTTTCCCTGCGACCAGGTATTCCGAAACCACATTTCCGGGATGATATGGATCTCTGCCTGCTCAGGTCCTCGATTATGGGCAACAATGCGGATGAGAATATCCTCCGCCTCCGCCTTTGCATACTCGACGAAAACATCGAAGTAGCGGTCATCATTGAAGATGCCGGTATCCATCAGCTCGAACTCGGGCTCGTTTTTTCCGCGACGCTTATTTTCTTCGAGTAAAGTTCGGTAGGGAAATTCTCTCTGAGGATATTTGTACAGCATTTTCATGTACGAATGGGTGGGGGTGGAGTCGAGGTAGTAGTAGCACTCCTTCACATCTTCGCCATGATTTCCTTCGGTACCGGTCAATCCAAAAAACCGTTCCTTAAGAAACGGATCACGCCCGTTCCACAGAGCAAGAGAAAAGCACAAGAGTTGTTGGTCATCGCAGAAACCTGCAATGCCCTCTTCACCCCAACGATACGCCTTGCTTCTCGCAGCATCGTGCGAGACGTATTGCCACGCATTACCTCCGGCGCTGTAGTCTTCCCTGACCGTTCCCCATTGACGCTCCGTGAGGTACGGACCCCAACGTTTCCACGAAGCGATATGGTTGTGAGATTCTTCAAGTCGCTTGTGCTCGTTGGTCAATTGTTTACTCAGTTGATGGCGTCCAGAACGCTCAGGGGTTTTCTTCATGCGTCAGTTGTAATGTGAGTTTGTGTTTTTATTGCTTTGAGAAGCGCCGGGTTGGAAGAACACCCTTGGGAAGACTCCAGGAAAAAAGATCGATAGCGATACGTCCGGCCTTGACGGAGGGATCATTGGCAACAAGGGTCCGCGCATTCTCCGGCGAAGTCTTGTAGATAAGAAGTCCACTCAATTTTTTACTGGAGGAGAAGGAGCCAATTGCGACCAATGATCCATCGGCGAACAACTTCGCTACATACTCTTTGTGCTTGAGCTGGACAAATTCGGGGTCTGTCTCAGTGACGCCGGGGGGACCGGGACCTTTCTTGAGGATGCCCAATTGATAGTGGATCGTATCCGGAACCGCGTCCGGAAACGATTTCAACTTCGCCATGTATTCTTCGCCCAATCCTGCAGGACCCCACCAGGAGTACCAGTCAATATTGTAGTGTCCTGATTGTACCGCTGGATCACGCTCCAGAAATTTTCTTGCTTCTTCAAGTGAGTCCACCTTCATGATTACAACACCATGAAGCGAATCGCTGGCGATTCTACCCGCAGCAACCACTTTTTCTTTTTCGGTCAGCCACTCAAGATATTTTTGATGACCCTGCAGGAGTTTTACAATACCGGCGTTCGGAGTGGGAGTCCATTTAGGGCCGGGCTTCACAAAACCGACGACATAGACCATCCGTTCACGGGAAGGACCGGTACTGTCCTGCGCATGGACGACTCCATTCGTCAACAATCCGGCAAGGATAACGCACAAAAAATTCTTCTTAGCCAGATGACCTCCCATCCTGCACCGCCTCCAGAACAAGTTCAGCAATGTCTTTGACGTGTACCTTTTCGGCAGCCTCTTTTTCTTTCACTCCGTCCGTCATCATCGTCATGCAGAAGGGGCATCCGGTACCAATGACATCGGGCGAAAGCGCCAGGGCCTCTTCGGTGCGTTCGATGTTCACACGCTTTCCTTCTCTCTCCTCCATCCACATCCGTCCGCCGCCAGCCCCACAGCAGAAGCTGCGGCTTCGCGAACGCGCCATTTCAGTCTGTTCACGCGCAACCATCCCGATGATATCCCGCGGTGCGTTGTACTCATCATTGTAACGACCGAGATAGCATGGATCGTGAAATGTGATTTTCTCTTTCTTCTCCGGACGAAGCTTCAGCTTTCCGGTGTCGATCAGTTCTTTCAATAAGGTCGTATGATGGATCACCTCATAGTGACCTCCGAACTGCTCGTATTCTTTCCCGAGCGATTGAAGGCAATGCGGACAGGTGACGACGATCTTCTTCACCTTGTACCTATTGAGTGTCTCCACATTGTCCTTCACGAGCATCTGGGCAAGGTATTCGTTCCCCATGCGACGGGCCGGATCACCGTTACATTTTTCTTCTGAGCCGAGAATGGCGAATTTCAGTCCCGCTATTTTCATCAACTTGGCGAATGCCTGGCTCACCTTGCGGTATCGCGCATCATAGGAGCCAGCGCATCCAACCCAGAACAGGACATCTGCATCGGGATTATCCGCGAGCCGCGGAATCTCCAATCCTTCCGCCCAATCAGCGCGCGCAGAATGTCCGAATGCCCACGGCGTGAAGTTGCGCTCCAGATTGGAGAATGTCGTTTTCAGTTCCTCCGGAAAGCGTGACTCATTCAGTACCAGTCCGCGTCGGAGGTCGACTATCGTGTCGACATGCTCGATCATGACGGGGCATTCCTGCACACATGCCATGCATGTGGTGCATGCCCAGAGTTCCTGCTCGGTTATGAAATTATCGAGAAGCTGATGACCGAGGACTTCC
>QKGJ01000388.1 GCA_003251275.1 Ignavibacteria bacterium | reverse complement strand
ACTACCTCAATTCGTTGTTCATTACACCGGAGTCGGTCCAGTACGTGGCCAATCCCATGGAATTCATTTTTGCATACATCATTCATTCAAGTAGCCTGGTCGACTCCATCCTTCTGGCGGACACATATGCAAAAACCGCCTCCGGGTGGGACGGTAACGGAAATGCGCCTCCTACATACTACAATGTTCTCTGGGATCGGACACGCGTACTTACTCTCGATCAAATGCAGCGGGGAACGAAAAGCATCGCGGACCTCTACTACACGGCATGGGTCGATGCGGGCTTGATTACACCGTCAGGCGTGCTACCAACCAGAACAACTCCTGCAGAATTTGGACTCAACCAGAATTTTCCTAACCCCTTCAATCCTACAACGACAATCTCGTACCGACTGCATGTAGGAGGGACGGTTCTCTTGAGAGTGTATTCGATGACCGGCGAAGACGTAGCAGTGCTGGTGAATGAACTGCAGTCGGCCGGGGATCATTCGGTCACATTCGATGCAGGCGATCTGCCGAGTGGAACATACTTTTATCGGCTGCAACTGGGAAAGTTCGCTCAGACAAAGAAACTGGTGGTTCTTCGATAAGGTTCGCCGGAGGGTTATTTTTTTCCGCGAAAGAGAGTACGTTCGTCCACAAAGCTGATCGGATTGCCGAACGGGTCGCGCGCCCAGAACATCCTCTCACCCCACGGCATTGTGGCAACACCGCCAAGCGTCTTGCCCCCCACATTACTCACACGCCTATATGCTGCCGTCAGATTTCGGACTGAGAAATAAATGTACTGACTCGGATGAAACCGCCAACCCCTTCCCACCGGGTCGCCGTCACCTTTCGGACTGTAGCACGCTAAGATTGTTCCACCGCACTTGAAGTAATGCCTTCCGCCGGAAATTCGTTCGCCAGGAATGCCTAACACCTTCGCATAGAACGCGGCTGCCCTTTCAAGGTTTCGTACGGGAAGAATGGCGCGGTAGAGCTTAGGGGTCTTGATTTGTTTATTAACAGTGATTTTCCTCTTTCGTTTTGAACCCATCAAGTTTTCCTTTCAGCTGGTATTTCGCGACGATGCGTTTACTTCTTGTACCTGATCTGAACGAGCCCACTCGGGTAGAGCTTCTGTCGGACAAGCGTGAACTCACTCTCGCGGGATTTATCTGTGAAGAGGGGAATCCCGCCCCCAAGAATTATGGGATGGTAAGAAATAATCATCTCATCGATAAGCCCTGCGTTGAGCATTACCGAATTGATACTACCTCCGCCAACAAGCCAGATGTTTTTTCCTGATTTTTCTTTTTTCAGCGTGCGGACAAATGCGGGAACATTTCTGGAAACGAACGTTACATTTGGGTCGGGACGACGCTTCTTTCGGCTGAATACGTAATTTGCCTTCCCTGGAAAGACAAACTCGCTGAATGAGAGAGCTTTCTTGTAGGTCTTGTAGCCGGTAAGGGTTGTATCAATAGAATTGAAAAACCGCTTGTACCCGTAATCCGCGTCAGTGAAGAGCCAATCGATGCCGCCACTCTTTGTCGCAATGAAACCATCGAGGCTGGAAGCAGTGAAGAGAACCACCTTCCTCATTTGTCTGCGGAGTTTTGTTCTGTCAAGGTGTTGTCAAATGGCCGGTTGTCTTCAGCCCAGAATTTGATTGAGTCGGCATAGACCCCATACATTGCAAAAAACTCCGGGATAGTCTGGCTGGCAAACCCGCTGGAGGCATTCGTGAGAACACAAATGCCAACTCCCCTGGCCTGATTAAGTGCGATCTCACTTCTGTAGCCGTTCACAGATCCTCCATGATAAATAACAGTGTCCGAACCGTACTGTAATACGCGCCATCCCATCGCGTAAAAAGCCTTCTTCCCACGCGGCCAATGACTGAAATACCTTCGGACCGGAGTACGTATGATCGGATGAAAGACCTCATCGAGAGTTTTGCGAGAGATGGTGTTCTCTCGAAAACCCAGAAGTGCCTGTAGCCATTCCGCCATGTCAGCGATGCTTGCATTGACGCCTCCAGCGGGCGCAACGTTGTAATACCTGTCGGTGATTTTCACTGGCGTCCATCCGTTGCGATGATAGACGTGTGGAAGGGCAACATTTGGATTCTCTGTGATACCGCTGTAGGTTACTGAGGCCGTGTTCATGCGGAGAGGGGTAAAGATGCGTTCCTGCATCAACTGTTCATACGATTTTCCTGTCGCGGCCCGAAGGATCTCTGCGATGAGACTGTATGCAACATTCTGATAACTGTAAACCTCACCTTCCTTTGCGATGAGTTGAACGCTTTCGAGCCGACCGAGGAGCGCTTCGAGATCCTTCCCGCTTTCCACAAGGTTCGTGTATGCATGGTAAGGAAGTCCGGTCGTGTGCGAAAGAATGTGACGTATGGTGAGATGGAGCGTTTGCTCCTTGGAGTGAAGAGAAAACTCGGGAAGATACTGGACAACATTGTCATCCCATTCCAGAATAGAGTCCTGCACCTCAATCCCCGTGAGCAGAGAAGCGAAACCCTTCGAAACAGAGCCAAGACGAAACACGGTGTTAATATCCACCGAATCATTCGTTTTGGTCGAACGCACTCCATACCCCTTTAGAAAGACAACGGTGCTGTCCATGATGATTGCCACCGCCGCGCCGGGGACGCCGGTTTCGATGAGGGATTCTTGTAGGAACTGTTGGTAGTCGTGAAGGAAGTTCTCCAGGTACGGATTCCTTGTTGGGACTGCGCTTTGGGATTGCTGGGCGTCTTCCTTGTGTTCGAGACCGATGACCAGGAGGGGGATTGCAAGGACGGAGACAATTGCAGCGAGAAGAGCGGATTTTTTCAAATACAGATCACCGTGTTATGGCATGCTTTGAACGAGCGATGCGTATAACATAAGTGATGTATTGAACAGACACAAATTGGGTGGTATCGATTGATGGAGGCATTTGTAGGATGTAGGATGTGTGCTACTGATGATCAACTATTCTGGAGCGGAGTTGATGGTATTACTTTTTTCTACGGAAGTTCGACCTCCTGGTCGAGAATTCTCAAAAATAATCCCACGGTGTTGATTTGACATGTTCTTAATGGGAGGACGCTCCTTTGGGAGCTTCACGTTATTAACACTCGAACATGATGGCGAATTCGTGCTAGTCTAACCTGTTGAACTCAACGAGATCAAACAAGATATAGCCAGAGCCCCATTGGTCGGGACTACCCCGGATGATTACACGGATCGTATCGCCCGGTACTGTAGTGAGTGTATCCAAAAGGCTCCGATATGTCCATACTGTGTCTGTAAATCCTTCAATCTTTGACACTGACCATACCCTGCTTTTCGTTACATAGATTGACATATCTCCACCGGCAAACTGGTTACCTCGAAGAACTTTTCCCATTGCTCTCAGTTGATATCGATGCCTGCCCGGACCGGGAATAACCATTTGTCCGAGAGTGCCAGGGGAAGTCCAGACGTTTGTTAATCTTACGGAATAAACACCACCCCCCGCGGGAACATCTGTGGAAAAAGCAATCATTGATGTGTCGGTCGCATTTGCTGTCCATCCCAAGAGTGATGGCCTCCCAAACGATTCAAACGAGCTGTTTACTAAGAGATTGTCGCCAGGCATCGTACCGACAATCGTGCCCGTGTCGTCAGAACAACCTGACGCGAGAAGTAGGCACAAAACAATAGATAGTCGCATCGATGTTTTCATAAGAACCTCCCAATATCTCCAAATCCTGTTAGAGGGAATCTACTGGCCCCCTCTACTCCACCGCAGCGCGCACAATACTCAGGATCTCACAAAACTTCCGTGGCTCCATACTTTGTACCCAACTTTTGTGTATTAGCCGGCGTCCTGAATCAAAGATTAGAATATTACAGGCATCCTCTCTAAAGTGATATGCATCCGCAAAGACCCCATCCCAGTCCATCAACACCCACTT
>QKGJ01000026.1 GCA_003251275.1 Ignavibacteria bacterium | reverse complement strand
ACCAGATTTGCCGGATCTTCAAGCTCGCCCGGCAGAGAGGGCGGATGATCGAATCGGTACACGGCATACCGTGCTGCAGTGTCTCCATCCGCCGCTGGTGCACCGAGATCCCACACCAGTGCCGATTGGAAACTGCCGGGGATGTAATCATAACGCAGGTTTGGAGCGGCGTTTGGCGCTATCGAGTCCTTCCACGCCATAACCGGCCAGATAGAGAGATTACGGTAGAGATCGTTCTTCAGAGAGTCGGCAAAGTTCAGACTGTTGGTGCCAAAGAATGATGCCCTGAAAAAGACGCTACCGTTTGTCTTCGGATTCGCCCGATCAAGACGTACCTGCGCAGGCAGTTCGGCCATAGTGTAGCTGCTTCCGAATATCTTCCCCGGATAATAATGGCGGTTGTACCTAAACGTGGTATCAGCCCACCAGGGCATTAGCCGGCTGTAATCCTGGTTCCCTCCGATTCTCCAGTATAATTGCGGCGTCAGATAATCAATCGTTCCCTGGCGCAGCCATCCGGGACCATCACAATAAATAACATTGTATGCATCAAGACCGACAATACCGGGGGGAACACCATTCTTCCAAATGCCAAACGGACTAATGCCGTATTTTACCCACGGCTTGATCGCCCTGATGCTGTCCTGAACCTGTGCAACCATCAGGTTCACGTTGTCACGACGCCAGTCTCCACGATTGGAGAATCCTCTTGGGTAATTAGCAAATGTTGTATCGTCCTGGTTCGTGATTTGATCGGGTGGATAAGGATAAAAGTAGTCGTCAAAGTGGATGCCATCCACATCGTACCGGCGAACAACGTCGGCAACTACCGATGCGATGTAGTTGCGCACATCCGGTTCCCCGGGATCCAGAAATTTGATATTACCAATTTGGATGACGAGATCGGGTCTGGTCACCGAAATGTGATTCGGCGCCGGCGGGTAGGAACCGGAGACATTGCGGACAACGCGATATGGATTGAGCCATGCATGAAGCTCCATTCCACGTTTGTGAGCCTCTTCTATTGCAAATGCAAGTGGGTCGTAAGACGGGTTCGGCGGAGCTCCTTGGAATCCGGTCAACCAGTACGACCAGGGATCGATGGACGAAGGGTACATCGCGTCGCATTCGGAACGGATCTGAAAGAGGACAGCATTGACTCCAACTTCCTGTTGTTCATCCAGCAAACTTATTAGCTGGGCTCTTTGCACATCGGGTGTCAAGGTCGGTGATGACGGCCAGTCAAGATTCACGACGGTGGCAATCCAGGAACCGCGGAACTCGCGCTTAGGAGTCGCGAATTGCGAGTATGTAAAACCGGGAAGAATCAGCAGAATAGAAAGTAACAATGATCGCATGGTTGTCCAGGAAGTGATCGTAAAGGGGGAGGATTACTCTTAAAAAAGAGTGGAAAAAGAGGACAAGAATCAACCAAAATAAAGAGAGGCCGCCTCCATTAGAGTGAAGCGGCCTTTCCCGTGCTGAGACCTAAGAATATTACTTAATAAACATCATCTTTCGCATTTCTGTGAAGCCATTTGCACGAAGAGTGTAGAAGTATGTCCCTCCAGGTAAATTCTTCGCGTCAAACTGAACCCTATAGGTCCCGGCTCCCTTCTCGCCATTTAGGAGAGTTTCCACCTCTTGTCCAAGAACGTTATGGACAGTAAGTGTAACAGTCGCCTTCTCTACCAACGAGAATTCTATCGTTGTCGATGGATTGAAGGGGTTCGGATAATTCTGGTACAGAGTGAAGCTCTGCGGTATCGCATCCGAGACCTGCTCAACACCCGTCGTGATAATGGGGAGTGTGCCCATGTATCCCCATTTCTCGACTGTCCACCCATAGTGCGATTGACTGTAGAGATTGCCGAGGTCATCGAAATCAACATCATAGGTTGATGTATATCCCGAGGCGTTGCCGGGAACTGTTCCACCGGTACGAAGATTATATCCACCAGTGAGAGCAAAATTCCAGGCAGCGACATCAATCGTGTTCACCGAGCTATCAGATCCAACAAGTGTCCCCGTAAACGGATTGACGAGATACATTCTTCCATATGGATACGTATCGCCCTGTTGGCCTGACGCTTGGATCCAAGCATCCACCGCGGCGAACAGAATGTTGTTCGGTGAAAGATACGCAAGACCCAGGACACTCGGTCGCTTGACTGATCCCACAATCGTGTCTGTCGGACTCAACTGAAAATTGAAACCAGCATCCAGCGTGTATCCGGTTGTTGGTGAACCCGTATACTTCATGATTCTCCTGTTTCCGTAATCGGAAATAAAGAGGGTTGACGCATCACCCGTGACCGCAATACCTTTGTATATACCATCCGGCAAGTCGATTGTTGTTACCGGGGGATCGTTATGGTTGGAAGTCCACTGACCAATCGGCGCGTATACTTTGACATCAGTGGTCACTCCGTTAGTGGTGTCGGGTCCGACGAACACATACCCCATATCGCTGACCGCGATTCCAAAGATGCCGTTCGGTCCCGTTTCTTGACGGAGAAACGGCGAAACCACAGTAACTGTGTCCCCGACAAGAGTGAACACGAGTATGTTATGGTTATTATCATTATTCGCTACGAAGATGTTGCCATCGGGTGTCGCATCTATTTGGAACGCATCCTTCATTTGCACCTGATCGAATGCGCCATCACTCCACAGCTGATAGACATTATTCGTTTGAGTGCTTCCATAACCGTAGAAATCCAGTCTTCCGAGCATCGAGTCTGCGGAAACATAGGGAATCAGGAAATTGCGCACGCCAGGAGTGCAGACGAGAGCAACAAAAACGTTGTCGGTAATAACACCGACGCTTGGGGTGTTGTGACCGGTGCCGTTTGTTGGTTCATCCCATGTAGCATAATAGCACTGCCACTGTGCCCACGCAGACGGGGCGGAAACAGTAACGGCGAGAAGCAAAGTCAGAACAATTTTCATGTGACCTCCTTAGGATATTGGTAATTGGATAAGAGCACAAGAAGAGACAAACCTAGTGAAAATGCGGATACAGGAAAGGTAATGAATTCTCAACGAGAAGCAAGATTTTTCCTTGACATAGGGGGACGCAATATCTATATTTTTTCAGCGATATCGGTGCCCCACTCTCATTTCGCACGGTTCGCTGCCTCAGGTCTGCCATTCAAATTCATTGATTCATTCCTCGCCGAAATTATCCGATGAATCATAGCTTCCTGGGAGGAAGGTAACAATGACGGAGGCTTTCTACCGCCACATCAACACAAAAGGTTCATCATGAAGATTGTTACTGGTTGTCTGCATCTCTTGTTCTTCCTGGCCATTGTTCACTCATTCACCCTCGCCGGTAACACAGGAAAGATCTCCGGCGTGGTGCGCGATGCTGCCTCAAAGGAAGAAATACCCGGCGTGACGGTGATCGTTGGGGGAACAAATCTCGGCGCATCAACCGATGCCCAAGGGCGATACGTGATCCTCAACATTCCGCCCGGCGTCTATTCGGTCGTCGCGAGCTTCATCGGCTACAAGAAAACGGAAGTGAGAAATGTCCGCATCTCCGCTGATTTCACTACCCCGATGGATTTTAACCTGCAACAGGGGGACATCCAACTCGACGCAGTTGTAGTGCAAGGGGAGCGAACTCCTTTAATCCGGCAGGATCTCACGAACCCCGTCGTGAGCGTAACCTCAGAAACTATCAACGAACTGCCGGTCACCACCATCGATGAGATTCTCGGGCTCCAGTCGGGCGTCACGGTTGATGATGACGGATCGATTCACGTCCGCGGTGGCTACGGCAACGAGGTCGGCTACACGCTCAACGGGCTTGCTATCAACAACCCATATAATAACTCCCGTTCCGTATCGCTTGCAACCAATGCAGTTCAGGAAGTCTCGCTTTCGGTTGGAACGTTCAATGCAGAGTATGGAAGCGCGTTAAGCGGAATTGTGAACTAT
>QKGJ01000171.1 GCA_003251275.1 Ignavibacteria bacterium | reverse complement strand
ACTCTCCCGCCAAACGGCCACCGGCGACGTTATCTGAAGCGATGTGGCTTACAACTTCCCCCTCCTGGGCACCGATATCGGCGGTGAACACAGGAATCATCGCCTCATTGGCTTTCTTGATTCCCGGTCCAACACCTTTCGAATCAACTGGACAAACTATGATGGCGTCAACTTTCCGTGTAACGAAGTCTTCGATTTGTGAAAGTTGTTTTCCGAGATCGAAGTCGGCGGAAGTAATGACGAGCTCGAACTTGTATTGCGCCGCCGTCTCCTTCAATCCATCCTCCAGGTCTTTGTAGAAGATATGATTTCTTGTCAGAAGAGAGACGCCGATTGTTTTCGTCGTCGAATTCTGTTCTTTCTGCTGGCAAGATCCAAGAAGAAGTGAGAGAGCACAAAGTGAAATTAAAAGGAGGGAGCGCATACGATCCTCGAAGGGTCTAGAATGTTGTGGATATATGGGTAACTTCACAAGATGGCCTTAGTGAATCAAGACATTCTTTTCATTGAGATCGATTTGCCAGAGACTCACGCTACCATGTTCTCCGGATTGGATGTGCTTCAGTATTGAATATTACCGAGTTAAAGTCCAGCGTCTCCGGCGGGGCAAACAAGAGGTAGAGGTATTTCAGCGTCTCTGAAAGAAAATAACTCTCCATTCGATCCGACCGCTCTTTCGTAACGACGCTCTTCAACTCGCTGTAGCCCTCTTCGAGTCTGCAGTATCTCTTGAGGCTGTCAAGCAAGACCTTTCCCATCTCCAGGTAGCGCTGGTCTCCGGTAGCCTTGTAGAGATAGTAAGTCGATTCCATGATCTCCGGGTTGAGAAAAAAGCGCTCCCATTTCGGGTCATCCGGAACAGCCATCGTCACATAGTCGATTTGTTCAGGCTCGATTCCATAACGGTTCCACATCTTGAGGCACGATTCCTGTAGCCGAGCCGCGGTCTCAACGTCGCCGGCCAGTGCCAGCGTTCCGGGAAAGAACGCGTCGAGCGCGCCAAACCACGTCTTGGTCCGCTCGCCAGTGAACATATTCACGTGACCAAACCAGAGCCCGCTCGGCGCTTCGTGGGCGAGATATGTTTTGATCGCCACGATGCTCGAGTCCCACATTTCCTGAAAGTCTCGGTCATCGAAGAGGATCGCGCATTTAATCAAGTACTCGTAATACGAATCAATGCACGCGCTCAGGTGGCTGTCCGGGTCAAGCCATTCTCCGGTGTTTGCATCCAACCAAGTGCCGACGAGACCGATAGAGGAACGCCGGTTATAGACTTCCATTACTGCGCGTTTTGGGAGGCTGTAGAACTCCGGTCTTCCGGTGAGTTTGCCCAGCGTCCCGAACTCGATGAGCATCGTGCCGACCTTTCCCGGGTTGGTTCTCGGATTTCTGATTGCTCCTGTCTTCAGGTTGACGTCGCAGTACGGGATGCCGGTCGGCGTATTGAAAACCGGCAGCATCCGCGTGCCTAGATCCTCTGCCAACTTCAGGAGCCGCTCGTCCCCGGTCATCTGGTAGCTGGAAAGAAGTCCACCAAGCAGACGGATAGTGATCTCGAAGCTCTCAACATAGATGTCGTGGTCAAAGGATAGCGTCGTGACGATAAACTCTCGCAAGGTATCGGCCTCTTCTTTTAGTCCCATGAGAATCATGGTGTCCATTGCATCGACCGCAGTCATGTGCAGTGGGACTTTGTACCACTGGTACGGCGTCTTGCTGATGGGGCGTAGGCCGTCGGCTCCCCACGCGTATTTCTTGTATGCATTCCAAGAGTGTATGAATTCATTCCGGACCACTTTAGCGAGCTGAGCCTTGTGAACTGTGTCCTCTCCGTGGAAACCGGCCGAAACCTGCCTTACATTGAAAAGGAGCAAAACTACGATTGAGATTCTATATATCTTGTGCACTGATTAAATTCAAGAATGTGAGATGAAGGACTTTCTTTTCGTAGAGATTGATCGCCAGAGATTCACGCTACCATGTTCTTTGGATCGGATGAGCTTCAGTATTGAATATTACCGCGTTAAAGTCCAACGTCTCAGGCGGAGCAAACAAGAGGTAGAGATATTTCAGCGTCTCCGCCATAAAGTAACTTTCCATTCGGTCTGACTTCTCCTTTGTGATAACGCTCTTAAGCTCGGCAAAGGCTTCATCTGTGCGACAGTACTGCTTCAAACTCTCGAAGAATATTTCTCCCATTTTGAGGAAGCGATCATCACGGGTCGCTCGGTGCAAATAGTAGGCGGACTCAATGATTTCGGGATTAAGATAGTAGGGAGGTGAGACTACTTTCATGGTGGAATAATCGAATACTTCCGGTTCGATGCCATGGGCGTTCCACATTTTGAGGCACGACTCCTCTAACTCCACGGCACTCTTTATGTCGCCGGCGAGCACAAGAACGGCAGGGAAAAATGCGTCGAGAGCGCCGAACGTTGTCACTGTCCGTTTACCGGTGTTCATGTCCGCGCGTCCGTACCAGCGACCGGTCGGAGTATCGTCTGCGAGATACCGGTCGATAGCCAAAAGGCTTGTCTCCCACATGATTCCGCAATCCTGGTCTTCGAACAGGATCCTGCACTTCAACAGATATTCGTAGTATGAGTCGATTGCCCCGCTGATATGACTGTCCGTTTTTGTCCATTTCCCTGTCGTGATGTCAATTCTCTCACCGACAAGATCGATTTCGGAGCGGGCAGCGTATAGTTGCAACAGTGCATATTTTGCAATGTTGTAGTATTTGGAATCGCCAGTCAACATTGATAGGGTACCGAATTCAAGAAGCAACGTTCCGATCTCCGCGGGGTTGCTGATACTGTCTCGCACGGCGCCGGTCTTGAGATTTACATAAACATACGGCATACCCGTAGGTGATGCGAACGCGGGGAGAAGTCGGTCCCCAAGGTCTTTCGCGAGGGCCAGGAGCCTTTGGTCGTTGGTCAGCTGAAAGGACGAAAGAAGTCCACCAAGCAAACGAATGGTGAATTCAAAATTCTTCACATACACATCCTTGTCGAATGACAAATGCTTCGCAATGTAATCGCGCGTGCTATCAGCCTCTTCCTCGAATCCCATCAGGATCATTGTGTCCAAAGCATCTACTGCTGTCATGAAGAAAGAAGTAGAGTACCAATCGTAGTACGATTTGCTCAAAGGTTTCAATCCGTCGTGACCCCACGCGTATTTCTTGTACGCAGTCCACGAGCGCATGAACTCGTTTCGGACCTCTTCGGCGATTATTGATGGGTTGATGGAGGAAGTATCCTGATCATGAGTGCTTGCTGTTGCGCGTAGAAAAGTAATGAGGAATAAAACTACGATAGAGACTCTATACATATCGTGCTCTGATTAATTCAAAAATGTGAGATGAAGAATATCGGCGGCGCTGCGCAAGGCGGCGCCATAATCACCGTAGCTGAGAACCTGATGGTTCCCGAGTGATGTTGCCATGTAACGCTCGATCGATGGCAACTTGATTGTAAGTTGAGTGCGGCAAGTTGGTTCTTCGGGTATTCCGATTGCCTCACCCACGTGAACGCTCATGGCGGTGGCATTACGTCCGATCCTGCAGAGTGTCACCGGAAGTCCAACGGGCATTTCCACTGCCGGACTCACACCGATTCCGCTTTCGTGGTGGTTCCGCAGCAGATATGGCCGTTGTTCACCGTGAATGAGTCGCGGTGCCGTGCAGTGCACAAGCATGAGGTTATCGTTCTGAGTGACGACCGGGTTCCCCATCCACGCAGCGTCGGATGTAAGAGCTTTCATCAGGAGCATGCTTGCGCCTGCGTCAAGATCGCCCTCACAAATGCCGACGTATTCCGACGTATCGTTAAGTTCGCTCACGGCGAGACAGCTTGTGGTACCGAGATCTTTCAAAAGGGTAAAACACGCGATGGCTACTGCATCGGCGTTGTATTTGGCAAGCAGTTGACGGAAGGCTATCGTTACGCGACAGGCATTGTCGATGTCATGAGAGGTTGGTTCTTGAACAACAGTGGCACTGCTGCTCCATTGCTTGGCCAACAGGTTTGCTTCCGTGCCTTCGGTGCTGTTGTAAACGTCATACAACTCCTTCAAGTCAATTTGCTGTACCTGAAGCCCGAGTTGTGAGGCAAACGCCTGGTGATCGCGGCTGCTGCTTACAACCCAAGGCTCCGTTTCTCCGATGAGCAATATCGTCGATGAACGGAGGCGCTCCACAGCTTGGGCGCCTTGCCAGAAATCTCTGATGGCTTTCATGCTGCGGGCGAACAGTACGGTTCTCTGCTGCTCATGCAGCACGCTGTAGACATCCATTGACGGAGGGGCTGCGTTTCGTTCAAGCATCAACCCGGCGATGCGGTTGGAGAAAAGTCCCTGGACGAACCCTCCAACGATTACGATGGACGCGAAATGATCGGCACTCTTTAACATCCATGGCTGCACTGCCCCGCTCATTGCTGTAAAGATCCCCAGCACACTATGCCGGCGAGCCAGGAAATGCTGAAGATCATCTTCTGACCGGATGGTAAAAGTGCTGATTGCCGCTCCGATGTCGTCAAAGCTTTGGGTGATGGCGGCGTGAATGTGATCGGCCGCTTCCAGAAGTTCTGGCTCATCATCCCAATAGTGGGGTTCAGCGTATACTATGGATGTAAGAGGTAACTCTCCTGTTAGAGCATTCATGCAATGCACTCAATGGAAGAAGAACATATTTTGGCGAAAGATGGCTTATTCATCTTGTTGAAGTACTCGGGCATTGATCGTGACGATGGACAGTGGTGGCATGTGGACTGCGCATCCGGCATCGTCGATAGCTGTCGGATGATGTTGTGGTGTGATAACGTCCGGATGTTCGAATGTATTGCACGCATTAAAATCGCTGTGATGTAATAGCGTTGCGACAGCCCGGTTCAGTCTTGCTTTATGGAAAATGCATCGTACATTCATCGAGGCATTGTGCTTCGTGTTGACAAGCGTGATGGCAACGCTTTCCTCACTTCGAGATGCAGAAACCGAAAAGCATGTCTCATCCGTATTCCGTTCAACCTGGAACGACATGTTCCCTTTATGAAGCCCGCACATCTTGAATGCATAGTATGTCGGTGTGCGAACGCAATGATGTCCTTGTGTAATCAGCGGCGTCTGCAACACGTTCGTGAGTTGTGCGAGGTTACACATCGAAAGACTATCGGCATTCCGGTGAAAGACATTCATTCCTAGCGCCGCCGCCAGAGCATCCTTCATCGTGTTTTGTTGCCACAGTCTGCCGTGTTCCTCCTCATTTTGCGGATTAGCGATGTCCCATGTTCCCCACTCATCCACCAGAAGATCGATATGGCAGTTCTTCCCATCCTCTTGAGAATGCCGATCAAGGATCGCACGTTGCTCCTGTATCGCTTTCTCCATTGAGGCAAAAGTGGCAAGCTGGTCTTGCAGTGTCTCAATGGTATACGAGATGGAAGTGCTTTGTCCCCAACTATAATAGTGCATCGCAAAACCATTCGGGAGGAGAGGAAACTGCCGATTGTGAAGCGCAGCGAAGAATCGGTTCGACCATGCCTGATTATTGCCTTCCGGCCCCACCGCTATTAAGTACGGGTCAAGACCATCGTAGGCGCGGAGGTAGGTTGCAAAGCGAACATACAGCGCCGCATATTCCTCGGGAGTCATATGGCCGCCGCATGCCCAGCTTTCATTTCCAACACCCCAATACTTCACACGAAATGGCTCAAGGGCTCCGTTAGTTCTACGTTCGTCGGAGAGCGTACTTCCTGAACCCTGATTGCAATACTCAATCCAATCGCGAAACTCTCTAGGTGATCCGCTTCCCACGTTTCCGGCCAGGTATGGTTGCGCGTTGAGAAGTGTGCATAGTTCCATAAATTCGTGCGTCCCAAAACCGTTGTCTTCGATGCAATTACCCCACCAGATATTAACTCTCCTGGGACGATTTCCCTGGGGACCAATACCATCACGCCAGTGGTAGTCATCCGCAAAACAACCCCCGGGCCACCGAAGCACGCTGACACCCAACTCCTTCAGGTATTCCACCGCCTGCTTCCGAATTCCGTTGATGTTGGGGATGGAAGGGTCCTTTCCCACCCATATGCCGCCGTAGGTAGCGGAACCAAGGTGCTCCAGAAAATGTCCATGCAACTCGGGTTTGATGATTCCTATTTCGTCCCGGAGATGAAAAACGACTTCATGGTCTTCTGTGTTCATTGAGCTATTTCTTGATAAGACTAAGGCGAATTTGTTTTCCCCACTGACCATTATATATCTCGGGCAAGGGAGAACCGTTTGCGTTGATGAAACCAAGCTGTTTCAGTTTCTGCAGAAAAATTTTGGGCCCACCTGCCGTACCATTCCCCCTGACAGACGATACATCAATCGTCGCGCTGTTGTCGCCGTCGATGTGCATGCGAAAGCTCAATTGTCCAAATTCTGTCGGAACATCATTGAGAGCGATAATTGCGTTTGGCTTAAACCATTGTTCCGGCACTCCCGCAAGCAAGTCGAGAGTTGAGTCTCGCTCCAGGGCGATGCACTTTCGCACAAAGGCAATGTAGAGCGAACTGGCGGTCGCATTTGATGCGTCGCCGCTTGTTCCGGTTCCGACTGCCCGTGGCAGCTGTTCCTCGACCCAGGTTCCCAGGGTCGAGGCGTGATTTCCCACTGCGTAGAGGAGACTTGCAGCATGCGCATAGTCTCGCTGCCATAGATCTCCCATCCCATGGATAGATGAAAAAAACGGCCACACGCCTCCTTCCAGCCAACCGACATTCGGAGCGAGTCCTTCCAGCGCACCTGTCTGAAGCATGCGAAATGTGTTGACGACAAGGGAATCATGGATATCGAAGATGTGTCCCTGACTCTGCAGTTGTATGAAAGCCCATTGTGCACGGTGCGGCGGGGTGGTGGATGAGGTATCGGCCATTTTCAGAGGCAGATACCGGTTACCGTACGCGTCCTTGCGCATGTCGCGTTTGGCAGCCCGCAAGAACGTCATAAGGAATTCATCATAGAATCTCTGCCAGGAACTTGCCTCTTCTTCCTTGCCGAGCCAATGCGCACTCCTGATCGCCATTTTCAAACCGATGAGCCCCGCAAAGACCCCACTGTATTCGGCATTCTTGCCGCCGAGACCACCATCGGCAAAGCCAGGCGGCATGAGACCGGCGTATACCTGCGTAGAATCACCGAGCGTGCTATTACGTTGTTGCTCTAACCACGCAATTCCATCGACAATATGTTTCCAGTGTTGGTCAAGCCAGGCAGTGTCTTTTGTGAGTTGAGCATACCGGCATAAGAGATAGACAAAGACGGGAGTTTCTGCCTGCATGTCTATTGGCGCCATGATACGCAACCTGCCATCCGGCTGCTGATATCTCAGAATGTTGTCGATCGCTCGTTTGGCGATCGCCGTGTCACCAAGCATCAAAGCTGCCTCAATATGCCACACGGCATCGTGCATCCACAGCCCGCGGTACACGCTGGGCCCCGGCTGGAACTGAAGATGTCCATCAACGAATTCGCGGATCTGATACAGGTTGCGGATATTCGCGTCGAGGAGATATTGAATGCCGCTATCCGGTACGACAATCTTCCCTTGCGGTACTGTGGCACGCCGCCAATATTCGATGGCCAGTGTTTTTTCCGCTTCGAGATCCGGCATACTGCTGATAGATCTTGTCTTGGAGCCTCCACGAACTACAATGGCATCGATATTGATCGTCCCCTTTGGAAGATGCAAAAGATAATGTCCGGCACTCGACGTGAGCGCTACTGGTCTCGGTTTTGTAATCAAGAACGGATACCCGTCAGCTGTTACCACTCCCGAGTTCTCATCCAACACGAATGACCGATGTGAGTTGATGAACAAAACCGGTGATACTGTATCTGACGCGAACAAAGCCCGGAGAGCATCAATTCGAGGATACGGTGCGTACATTTCTCCTTCTGGCCCACAGTCGTAATACAATTCAGCCTTTGGAGATGCGTCTCCGCTGATGATCTGATCGACAGTAACCGTCACTTCCGTTGGAAAAACCCACAAAGCGTTCAGGAAGACATTGGGATCGCTCTTCTCGGTTGCTCGTATTTCGATGTCAAGCATGCCATCGTTGTCTATATCCCGTCCACTAAAGAGAAGCACATATGGTTGATTCTGAATCTTGTCCTTCATCGGATCGAGAAGCTGTGGCTCGGCACCTTCAACGTGTGTTTCCAGCATGCGCATACCCGGTCTTGGTTTGTAGGGTTCGGCGAAACCGAGAGCCACGATTTTTTGACTGGAGGTTGGAACTTTCACTCGATAGCGAATGGGACGGTTCACACCCCACGCAATATTTCGAAAAGCCGGGTCATTACTTCCCGATGTCTGCGCCCACGCGAATGTGCCGTTTAGGCCATCAAGTCGCCGCACTCTTCCGTTGAGAAACGTATTCCCGGCGTTCGTCATATATAGAGAGACAAGGGCAAATGTTTCCTGCCGAATCGTGCCCGCGCGGGAAGTGAACTCGGTGACAGCAACTGGAATCCGTGGGTCGGAAAAGTACTGGCGCTGTACCCGAAACTCAACCCCCTCGACGCCAATGCCGACTTCAGTTAATGGTTTCGAGTATGGACCGGGTCCGAAGTTGTAACCAAGCGTCCCCTTAGTCGTTACTACCGTTTTTTCCCAATCGTCCGGAAAACCGATAACGGAAAAAGAATATGCAGGTGAGTAACGGAAGTCTATTGTATTCTGCAACTGAGATGCGGCGGAGCATGATATAACAGAGGAGGCAAGGGTAAGAAGGTATAATCGCATGGGCAGAATGTTTTATATATGGAATGAAAATCAGATATGAAACTAGATGCAACCTAAACATTTTCGGGGAAAGTTGTGAAGAGGTGTTCTCGTGAAGAGCAAGTATATCCACAGGCGATTGACATTGACACAATCAGAATCTGCTGGTAAGGCAAGAGCTGAAACGTTCGATTGCATTTCACTGTCTCATTTTGTAGGATGGTTTCAGAATTAACCCCTTCACGAGTCCCCCATATCACTTCACACAGTTTCAATAATGAAAGTCGACGAGTTGATCAGTGTGTATCGTGACGGATTGCTGCAAGATACTCTACCTTTCTGGATTCCACGATCGATTGACCGCGAATGCGGGGGAATCTTTACTGCACTCGACCGTGATGGTACCATCCTGAGTACGGACAAACCCGTTTGGATCCAGGGACGGTTCTCATGGATGCTTGCAACAATGTATTCGACGGTGGAACAAAAGCAGGAATGGCTGGATTTGTCCCACCATGGAATTGATTTTTTGCAAAGACATTGTTTTGATTCCGACGGACGGATGTTCTTCTCTGTCACGCGGGAGGGGCAGCCGATTCGGAAGCGACGATATCTTTTTTCAGAAATATTTGCGGTAATGGCATTTGCCGCGTACGGTCGTTCTTCGGGTGATAAATCGTTCACGCAGAAAGCGCTGGACATTTTCAATCTAATCCTTCACTATCACACAACGCCTGGATTGCTTTCTCCCAAGACAATTCCTGAGACTCGCCCGATGAAAACCCTGGCGATGCCTTTGTCCCTGGTTCTCGCGGCCCAGGAATTGCGAAAAGCAACAGACAACCCGCTTTGTACCACCGTAATTGATGAGTCCATTTCGGAAATAGAAAAAGATTTTCTGAAGCCCGAGTTTGAATGCGTGCTGGAAAACGTCGGCCCGAAGGGGGAATTCTATGATACACTTGATGGTAGGTTGGTTTGCCCGGGACATTCAATCGAAGCGGGTTGGTTTATTCTCGCAGAGGCGCGTCACCGGAATAACGATCCGCGGCTGATTGAACTAGGTGCAAGGATTATCGATTGGTCCTATAAGCGTGGGTGGGATGAAGAGTTTGGGGGAATCCACTACTTTAAAGACGCGAAGGGACTTCCTCCCACAGAATACTGGCATGATATGAAATTCTGGTGGCCGCACAATGAAGCAATTATTGCGACGCTTCTCGCCTTTAAGATGACCAAGAAGTCGAGATTTCTCGAGTTACATGCGCAAGTGCATAATTGGGCGTATGCGCACTTTCCGGATGAAGTTCATGGAGAATGGTTCGGGTATCTTCACCGTGATGGCTCGCTTTCTACACAGATAAAAGGCACGATGTGGAAAGGTCCGTTTCATCTGCCCCGAATGCAATTATATTGCTGGAAGCTGCTTGAAGAAATGAGAGCAGACATACCCTGATTAATTAAGAACGAAACAAATGAGAGACAGCATGGAACGAAATGATCTTCCATCCGCAAAAGATATCACCTTCTATCAGCAGAACGGATACTGGCTCAGTCCAAAGCTTTTTGATGACAAGGAGTTGGAGGTGTTCAGAAACCATCACGCCGCGGTTGTTGCCGGGCAGTACGAAACGAAACGCCCGCCGCTTAATCGGGAGCCCGACGCGGGTGATGTATCCCGACTTGTACAAATCAATAATGCATATTGGACAGACGCGACGATTGCGCGACTCGTGCTTCACCCCACTATCGGAAAGATCGCTGCCCGGCTGGCCGGCGTAAAAGGAATACGCCTCTGGCATGATCAATTGCTCTATAAGCCACCGCAAAGCGGCAAGGCTGGAAACATCGGCTGGCACCAGGACCGCGGCTATTGGCTGTGGCTCGACAATGAAAACGCACTCACCGCTTGGGTTGCCCTCGATGACGTGGACGAAGAAAACGGCTGCATGGAAGTTGTACCCGGCAGTCACCGTTGGGGATTGTTGGGTGAAGATCATTTCTACCAGCAGGACATTGAACAACAAACCAAACGAATCGAAGAAAAGACCGGCCAGCCGTTTAAGACGCAACCGTGTGTGTTGCCAGCGGGCTGTGTCAGCTTTCATCATTGTCTTACCGTTCACGGCAGCCGGGCCAACGTAAGCGACCGTCCACGCATCTCGATAGCGATACACCTGATTCCCGATGGCACGCGATACAAAGCAGATGCGGTTTCAGAAGATCACACAAACAACACTCTGCGGCAACCGAACGACGGCGACACATACGCAGGTCCGTACTTTCCCGTGTTGTTCAGGGAAGATGATCCTAATGCAAATATCTGGATGTCGGTGAAGTCGTAGCCCCATGATGGTCGAATAATAAATGCGGAGCACTGCACCATGCGGTTGACATGGCTTGACTGGTCTCTTGTTCTTCTGTACATCCTCGCGGTGGTGGGGGCGGGGCTCATATCACGGCGGCGGGTAAAGAGTATTTCGGATTTTCTTGTCGCCGGTCGGCAAATCCGTTATCACCTCGGCGTTGCAACTCTCGTTGCAACGGAACTTGGTCTTGTGACCATGATGTATTTTGCCGAGCAGGGTTACCGCTTTGGCATTGCTGCATTCATCATCGGTATCATCTGGGCGGCGGCGTATTACACCATTGGCAGTACAGGGTTCATCGTAGACCGTATCCGGCAACTGGATATCGTAACCATTACGGAGTATTTCGAGGTCCGGTTCTCCAGGGGGGTACGCGTCCTCGGCGCGATACTTATCATTATTGCCGGAGTTTTGAGTCTCGGCGTATTCTTGAAACTAGGAGCGGTGTTCCTCATCCACTTCATGAATATCCCTGAAACCTATCACCACATTACGCTCACGCTCGTCGTCTCCATCGTTATCCTTTACACAATGGCTGGTGGGATGATATCAATTGTTTTGACGGACTATGTTCAGTTTGTCGTTCTTGCGTTCGCCATGGTTTTCACCACCATCTTCGTTCTGGCGCAATTCGGGTACATGGATTTCTTCTCACGAATTTCGGAGATGTATGCAACCCAGGGACTTGATCCGCTACATCACGAAGAATATGGATGGTCATTCATAGGGTATTGGACAGTCTTTGCAATTTCCGGCTGCGTTCTCTGGCAGCCAGTTACACAACGGATTTTTGCAGCCCAAAGCCCTGAAGTAAACCGGTTCATTTTTAAATCGACCAGCATGATGTTTCTGGCGAGAGCATTCTTTCCTATTGTGTGGGGTGTGGGGGCGGCGCTGTACTTTGGCACCGGGTCGGATGCAGTGGCGGGAATGCCAATGTTCCTCACTGCAATTCTCCCTGTCGGAATGTTGGGACTGTTCGGTGCTAGTATGTTTGCGGCCATGATGTCCACCGATGCCGGCTACATCCATGCGTGGAGTACCATCATTGTCCAGGACCTGATCAATCCGCTGCGTGGGGGAATCTTATCGGATGCTCAACGTCTTCTCTGGACGCGAATTTCAATCCTCGGGATAGGATTACTGATGCTCTTCTTCGGGATTTGGTATCAGCTCAAGGATACTGCCTTTCGATATCTTCTCGACGTAACAACGATCTATTATGCCGGAGGCCTGGCCGTGCTAGTCGGGGGTTTGTATTGGAAGCGGGCCACGACAGTCGGCGCGTATGCCGCTTTTGCATGTGGCGCACTTTTGCCCCTGGCTGCGGTCGTTGAGGACATCGTCCTCCAAACACAAGGCTCGACCTTGACAGGCTATTTTGCACAATTGTTTTCACCGAATATCCGTGGATTGCTCAGCTTCGCATTCGGATTCGGCGGGTTGATCATCGGGTCGTTAGTGTCGACACAGAAAGTTCTGCAACGAACCTAACAAGAGGAGCAAGTTATGGAATTCTGGCAGGTGTTTTGGACGATCGCCTTTGCGTTCGCGTTTTGCAGCTTTAGCTATATCTCATACCGTATCATCACGCGCGGGTATGCCGAGGTTAGAAGCCTTCTTGAGCAACTAAAACGGAAGTAATTTCCACACACCTGTACGCGCATAAATCCGGAAGACCGGACCACTTTCGCCGAGGATTAGTCATGAAACAAATTACCATTGTCGGATCCATTGTCTTGATAGGAGCAGTCATGTCAAATGATCTTCAAGCCCAGCCATCCGGGCACGACGGTTTGAATATGGGTTTGGGAGCTCTTTCACGACTTTCACGCGCCGAGACCAGATCAATAAGTCCGGAAAACTTCACCGGGGGAAAGGGGAAAGGGGGGATGGCGACGGAGGGTACCGGCGCAAGGGCATCCCGGGATCTCGGCCAGGGCTGGAAAGTTTCGCCGTCAATTAAGATCGAACCTAAGTCGACATTTACTCTTGCGGAAATCAAAGGCCCCGGAGCTATTCAGCATATTTGGATGACGCCGACCGGGAACCGGCGATTCTCCATTATCCGGATCTATTGGGATGGAGAAATCGAACCGTCGGTTGAGGTGCCTGTGGGCGATTTCTTCGCCAGCGGCTGGGGTCAATACCAGCAGCTGTCGTCGTTGGCAGTTTGTGTCAATCCCGGAAGTGCGTTCAATTGCTATTGGGAAATGCCCTTTCGGAAGTTGTGCAAGATCACCTTGGAAAACATTGACGACAATGAGATGGTGCTCTATTATCAAATTGACTACACGCTCACGCACATACCTGAAGATGCTGGATATTTTCACGCCCAATTTCGTCGAGTCAACCCCCTTCCTTACAAATCCGACTACACTATCGTTGATGGCGTTAAGGGATGGGGTCATTATGTTGGGACGTACATGGCCTGGGGCGTCCATAATGAGGGGTGGTGGGGGGAGGGAGAAATAAAGTTCTACCTTGACGGCGACAAAGAATTCCCAACAATCTGCGGAACAGGCACCGAGGATTATTTCTGCGGCTCGTACAATTTTGAAAACCCGGAGGCAAAGCAGTACCAGATATTCAATACACCATATTCAGGATTGGTACAGGTCATCAAGCCTGACGGAGTATACAAATCACAACAACGGTTCGGTCTGTACCGATGGCACATCATGGATCCGGTCAGATTTCAAAAAGATCTCCGTGTCACCATTCAGGCACTCGGGTGGCGCTCCGGAGAAAGGTACTTGCCACTGCAGGATGATATCGCTTCCGTGGCGTTCTGGTATCAGGCCGAGCCTCATGCATCATTCCCCAAACTACCTGACAAGGATTATCTTGAAGTGCGATAGTAATGATTGCTATTCGTGCACGGAGGTAGTTCACCCCGTGAGCGCCAAGTGAGTAGTGATTGGTTCTCGCGGCCTAAGCGATGGTATGGCTCCCCGTTATGGCGCGCAATAATTTCTCTTTCACTGGTGATGCTGATCGGTATCATCTTCAATGCAGATGGTACGTTTCTCCAGTGGGATACTCATCGCGACATGTTGAGACAAATATCCGTGTTCGGGATTCTTGCCTGTGGAATGACACTGGTGATTGTTTCAGCAGGAATCGACCTTGCCGTAGGGAGCCTTCTCGGACTCTCTGCCGTCATATTTGCGATTTTTAGCATTCATCTGGGTTGGTCTGCGTGGTTGAGTGTCGTTGCTTCTCTCGCAGTCGGGGTATTGTTCGGCACGATCTCGGGGGGAGTCATTGCCCGCTTCAACGTGCAACCGTTTATTGCAACACTTGGTATGATGGTATTTGCACGCGGAGTTGCCAAGTGGGTTTCGGGTGGCGAAAAGGTCTCTACCGCCGTCATTCAATCGGACGGCACATATAACTATGTTGAGCCTCCGGCGATCTTTCACTTTATCAGCTCGAGAATTCTCGACGGGAACATCGCGATCGTCACAATAGTGTTCATCGCATGTATCCTTTTCTGCTGGATAATTCTTGACAAGACATATTGGGGCCGACACCTCTATGCTATTGG
>QKGJ01000406.1 GCA_003251275.1 Ignavibacteria bacterium | reverse complement strand
TGGTTTCAAATTTCCATACCACCTTCATCCCTTTGGTGAATGCCTTCAGGTGATGGAAGTGAATTTCCTTTCGTACTGCATCAACACGAAGCTCCGAAGTCCATTGAACCGGAATCCACTGGCGCCACGCTGACATACGAAGAACAGCAACGCCATCGCGCTGCTCAATAGTGCGGACGTAACGGTAGTGGGGTAGAATCGCCGTCCATCCGGGAAGGTCCGCGCAAACTCGAAAGACATCTTCGAGCGGCGCATGGATCACGATCGAGTTCTCACGGTGCATCGGTCCACCCTACAAGAATAAAGCGGAACATCGGATGACGGAAGATTGCGTGGCGTGCGAGTCCAGCCTGTTTAGCTATTGTCGAAAGCTCATCCCACGTGAACGCGCGCAGGACCGAAAGCGTTGAGTCATGCAATGTCATCGGATTGCACATGAATGCATGAGTAAATCCCCAGGTGACACCTGCGCCAAGCCAGGAGCGCTGCAGATCGTTCACAACCACCCCGTACTTGCTCAGGCGCTTCATTTCCTTTACAATCGTGACACAATCATCGAATGAATGATGATGCAGTACCAGTGATGCCGTCACGATATCGAATGAGAGATCGGGGTAGCCCGGTTCGCGAATATCTCCTTCGACGATTTCGATACCCATCTCCTCCGCAGTCCTTTCCCGCGCAACGGAAAGAATCTGCGGTTGTTTATCCATCCCCACGATGGTGACGTCCTTTCTCTTCTTCCGAAGACGGCGAAGAAGGATTGGAAGATGATCGGCTGAGCCGGTACCGAGATCAAGGATGCGAACAGCTTGATCTTTGGGGATTCGTGCCTCCACAGCATTGATCCCGAGACGCAGCCCGCTGTAACCGCCAAACCACTTATTTATGGTCCGGAGGTTTGCGAGGTCCTCCCGTAACATCCCGGGATCGGAATCGGGATTGTCTATCATCTCCATTCTTGCAGGAGAAAATCTTCGTTGCGGCGTCAAGATCGACATAGAATTGGTTCCTCAGCTAAACAAGAAAGGGCACATGAGAGTGCCCATTTGAACGATCATTTCTAGCCTCGGAATTATTTTTCTGAAACCCTCGTCCACACTTCCGACCGCCCGAGGAGTGGAAGCAGGATATATCCCCTGATACGTAACGTGTTAGCATCAGTAAGCATCATCGTCGCCCTGTAGTCGTCCCCACTTTCCGGATCGTAAATCATCCCGCCTCCCCATTCATCATCCTCAAAAGCGAAGTCGTGGAGGATTTCCAGTCCGATGATGGATTTGGTTTTCAGGCTATCAACCGGATTATGAATGTCGAGCAGGGGTTGGGGAGACTCCTCTTGCTGTTTCGACCAAATGATGCAACCGTAATAGCGGTCACCTCGTTTCTGAATTTCGACTTTTGCCTTCCCCTCTGCCGTCAGCCATATGCCGACTATCTGGTCTTCTTTCTTTTGAATGACAGCCGAAATAAACAGGACTGCGAGACCCCCGAGCACAATCCGACGCCGCATCCGCTTATTTGCTCATTTCGAGAGCGATCTGCTCTACTCTGCTCCAGACTCGCAAGACGTTTCCCGAACAGATTTTCTGGATGTCTTCGTCGGAGTATCCGCGCTTCAATAATTCATAAATTAGGTTTGGGTATTGACTTACGTCTTTCAGTCCGACGGGGAGTGAATCTCCCACGCCATCAAAATCAGAACCCAGCCCAACATAGTCTATCCCCACAAGCTTAACGACATGATCGATATGCTTCGCTACATCGGAGACATCCGCATGAAATCTGCCAATTGTCTTCAGAAACTCTTCCAGACCGTGTTCATCGTGAGCTTTCTGAAACTCTGCAATGCGCTCTTTGTTCTTTTCATAATTGTTTCTTATGTCATCATCGATGAAGGTCGATCCGAAGTTAATCTGTATGACTCCACCCTTTTGTGCAAGAAGTTTGATCATCTCGTCGCTCATATTTCGCTCGAAGCCGGGAGTGAAAAATCGACAGGATGAGTGCGACGCGATCACCGGTGCGTTTGTGACACGCATGACCTGATAAAATGCACTGTCGGAAATATGGGACACATCCACCATTATTCCGACCTTGTTCATTGCGCGAACCAGCTCTTTGCCAAACGGACTGAGCCCATTCCATCGATGTTCCGGATCGTAGGAAGAATCGGAAATGTGATTGCTCTTGGAGTGCGCAAGAGTTATATAGCGAATTCCCCGCTTGTAAAAATACCTGACGTTTTTCAGATCTCCCTCGATTGGCGCTCCGTTCTCCATTCCCATCGGCAGAGAAATTTTTCCAGCTGCAAAGGCAGTTCGCACGTCATCGACGGATGCGGGTATCGCAAACTTCTCGGGCCATTTGGTGACGAACGATTCCACCATGTTGATAAGCGTGTCGGCAAGGAGTTTCGCCCCATTGTTTTCGCGCGAAGCGGGGATGTAGATGGACATAAACGGCACATCCAGACCCCCCTCCTTTGCACGAGGATAATCGAAATCTCCTTCCTTCGTTCGCTCGCCGATCTCCTCCCACTTTTCGTTCAATCGATAAGGCACGTCAACATGTCCATCCAGAATGATATAGCGGTGCGCAAGCTCCACCGCTTTCTTACGCATGGATGCCTCATCGGGCTTATCGGAAGCAACCAGAGTGCCGGCAAGACAAATGAGAAACAGAAAAAGCGATCGCAACATGGTGTCTCCTTTGTGAGGAAGAAAATGATGAAGAGAGGAAGAATTGGTGTGGATGAATATAGGGTGTCCCAGTGGGAGAATCAAGTCGGGGATGCGACAACCAATGAAACTCTAGTCCAAGAGTATTCTTCGTTCAGTCAATTCAGACCGAAGAGTGTCTATGATTTTCCTTGTCAACTCAGGATTATTCGGATGGACGTGTCTTGACTCGAGCCAGATGATCTTCTTTGGTTCCCGCGCCGCGTCAAAAAGAACCTCTGCATTCGGACGAGGAATCTGCTCATCCTCGGTGCCATTGATCATCAGGAACGGAGTTGGCGCAATGCGATCAACATAGCGCAATGGCTCAACGGGACGTAACAATAATCCCCCCAGAGATCCTACAAATGCACTGATCGCAGCTCCTTCATATCGTCTCACGTTATGCGTGATGAGCGAATGAAGATCACCGGCGCCATAGACCATCGCCGCAACTGCAAATCTATCGTCATGAGCAAGTATGCACGGGACGAAGGGAGCGCCAAAGCTGTAGCCGAGCAAAACGATTCTCGATGTGTCGGCGTCATTTCTTTGCCAAAGATAGTCTGTGAGAAGCATGACGGCAGGGATCATGTCGAGCAGGGCTTGGCGAATTTCCGGGACATCGGAGAGAAACCCGAGGATAGAGTAGGAAGTCCGGGGTTCGTACGGATAATCAGGAGCGATGATAATAGCGTCGTGGATACCAAGCGCATAGTCGACTGCATACTTCCCGGTTGCTTTTCCTCCCATCAACACAATCACGGGATAGCGCCGCGTCGTATCACGCGGGACAAGCATTCCGCAATCAACCTTCAGTCCGACATCATTTTCCAGAGTGAGCCAGAACCTCCGTGCAAATTCATCCCCGCCATTCGGTTGCAAGGAAGATGAGGTAAGGAGACCATGACGTTCTGAGAAATATTCTTCATAGTCCTTGGTATAGAAATACAACCATAGGATCGCACAGGCGAGGACCAGGGACAGAGCTGTACTGAGAATGACATAGAGAATTCGTCTCGTACCTGACCTCACGATTCGTCCTACCCCTTTTCCATAAGTTCTACACTTCCCACCGGAAAACAGAAATGCCAAGCGGGTGATCTTCTGCCGGGAAAGTCAACTGATCCGACTGCTGTGTCTTCGCTCGATCCGAGAAATAAAAAAGGGGGCCGAAAGGCCCCCTCAGATGACAGCGTGCAATCATGCGCACTTCAATAGAAGCATCTTTTTTGTTAGCACCGTATTCC
>QKGJ01000181.1 GCA_003251275.1 Ignavibacteria bacterium | reverse complement strand
CTCCTGAAGCGGAAATACTGAAACCTGCAATCTGCTCATGAACTGTACTTTTTGGGGGGCTGCTTTGTCGTACGCAAGCCGCCTACTCAACTCCCCCATCGCTACCCTCAACTCTATACTCCCCAATAATCTCCCTTAGGAAGGTCTTCGTGCTCTCAGGAAAATCCGCGTCCACCATCCAGCGGGCATAGTCGAGGTTTTCCTTCACACGCACTCCTTTGTGCCGCCCAAAATTGAAAACGATCTCCCCGTCGTCGTCGCGAGCAAGACGGCGGGGAAAGTCAACAGTGTCGGCTCTTTTGCAGAACTCATGCAGTTCGTCGACCGTGGAGCCGAGATCGTCGTACCGCTCCAACTGGCTGGCAAAAACTTCCATCGTTGCCTCAGCGTCGGCTTGTGCGTCATGAGCCCTGGTGAGTTCTTTGTCGCAATAGAACTTGTACGCCGCGCTCAACGTCCGTTCTTCCTTCTTGTGGAAAATGGTCTGCACGTCGATCAGCTTGCTCCCATCCTCAGGGAATTTCATTCCACACCGCGCGAACTCTTCGGCAAGCATAGGAAGGTCGAAAAAGTTGGAGTTAAATCCGGCGATGTCGCATCCAGCAAAAAAGTCAAAAATCCCTCTGGCATATTGCTCGAAGAGCGGCTCATTGGCAACAACTTCATCTGTGATGCCATGGATCGCTGTGGAGCCGGCGGGTATCGGCATCCCCGGGTTCACAAGCTTGCACTTCACTTCCCTTGTCATATCCGGGAGGAGTTTCAGCACGGCAATCTGCACGATCCGGTCGCGGGTGAAATTGGTGCCGGTCGTTTCAAGGTCAAAGAAAACAAGCGGGCGTGTTAAAGAGAGCTTCATTTTGGTTTTACTTCGCGTAGTTTCTGGAGGGCCTGAGCACCTGCCTGCATCATCATACCGGCCTCGGAATGAAAGCTCACAATCCGCATTCCCCGTTGCAGCCACGTCGTTAAAGTCGGGAGGTCATTGGCATGCAGTGCAGTGGTGATGCCATGCTTTGAACATGCAGCTAAGGTTTTTTCGACTGCGGAGACAAATGTGGGGTGCGTGTATTCACCCGGTATTCCCAACGCAATCGAGAGGTCGTTGGGACCTATGAGAAGCGCGTCCACTCCTTTCGTCTCCGCAAGAGCATCGCATGCTTCCAGTCCCTCTTTTGTCTCTACCTGCACAATCAGCATTGTCTCACGGTTGAACTCATCCATTGCCCTCCGCACATCCCCCCATTGAAAACGCGTATGCCCGCGTGCAAGCACGCTGCCTCTAATTCCCACGGGCGGATACTTCATGATGCTCACTGCCTCTTCCACCTGTTGTTTCCGCACAACACGGGGGATCATAATTCCCTGCGCCCCGGCATCGAGAGCCTGGGTGATCGGCGTGTAGGTAATCTCGGGAACCCGCACAATGGGAGTGATTTCCGCGGCCACTGAGGCCCGGCTTAACTCCGCAATGTGCTGAATCGAGAAGGGGCCATGCTCACCGTCGATGATAACAAAGTCAAAGCCGGCATTCGCCAGCAATTGAATCACGCTGGCCTGGTGCAACTCCACGATCATGGTGCCGAACACGGGGCGTCCGTCGGCTATTTTCTTACGAAGATCATTCTGAGGAACAATAGAAGAAGTCATGGGATTTCAGATCTCAAGTGAACGTTGGCAGAAAATATAGCGTAATACCCGGTGAGGTACAAAAGGGCTTTCTTCTTTCCGCCACATTCACCACTATAGACAGAGGCATGACCATCCTCGAATCGATATCGCGGTTCCTTCAGAATGAAGGCATCCCTTTCTCGACCATTCATCATGAAGAGACACGTACCTCTGAAGAATCAGCGAGGGCCCGTGGCGAAGATATCTCCATCGGTGGCAAAGCGCTCCTTGTTAAGATCGATGATGTGTTCAAGCTCTTCGTCATCAGTGCATCGCAGCGTGTGGACTCGAAAAAGATCAAGGCACATTTTGGAGCGAAATCCATCCGATTTGCGAGTGAGGAGGAATTGCATCGAATCACCGGACTCGTCCCCGGAGCCGTGCCGCCGTTCGGTCACCCGATTCTGGAACTTGATCTTTTCGTTGACAAATCCATTGCCCGCAACGCAAAGATCGCATTTAATGCCGGTTCGCTCACGGACTCCATTATCATGCAGACTGAAGATTACCTCCGTGCAGCAAAACCCACAGTGCTCTCATTCTCCCAACAAGCAAAATAGGTTCTCTATGCGTCGTCTATTTCTCCTCCCGGCACTCATGTTTATCATGTCCTGCTCCTCCCACATAGAACGAATTGAGGTAACCGAACTTGATTATCCTCCGGACCTTGGGATCGTGCACAGAGCCGTGTGGGGGTGGCAGCCGCTGCAGGATGTTCTTCCACCGCACATCATTCACTATGTAACAATCCATCATGGCGGCGAAGACTTTCCAGCCGACAAGGATCCTGTGGAGTACCTCCGAAACCTGCAGGCATGGAGCAGAACGGAGAAGAAGTGGATCGACATTCCGTATCACTTCATGATCGATATGAACGGAACAATTTACGAAACGCGCCCCATCAACTATCCGGGAGACACCAACACGGAATATGACCCAACAGGCCACGCTTTGGTGTGTGTGATGGGAAACTACGAGAATCAGATACTAAGTGAGAAACAGTTGGATGCCGTCGTCGCATTGACCGCTTACCTTGTGGAGCACTTTGGTGTTTCGTTGGAGAACATCAAGGGACATAAGGATTATGCGGAAACTCTCTGTCCGGGAAAGGATCTTTACCGCTACCTTGTCGATGGCACGATTGTTCGACGCGTGAAAGACCGTCTGGGGGAGCTACCGCAATAACCCTTCCCGCGGTGGGAGGTTCAGTTCCTTTGCAATCATCAACGTCACCCGCTCAAGATCATCGATATTGTTAACAAAGTCCATTTCATCTGATTCCACGATCAACAGCTTGCCTTTCGTGTAACTCTGAATCCATCGCTCGTAATGTCCGTTCAATTGCGCGAGGTATTCCCTGCTGATCGACTGTTCAAAGTCCCGCCCCCTCATTGAAATCTGCTTCAGGAGAGTATTCACGTTCGCACGCAAATAGATCAGGAGATCGGGAGGATGAAGATATTCCGTCATAACGGAGTAGAGGGCAACATAATTTTCATAGTCCCGCCGATCCATGTTCCCGATTTCATAAAGATTGCGTGCGAAGATTTCGGCGTCCTCGTAAATGACGCGATCCAGTACCACCGAGTGATTGCCTTCCGTGATAGTCTTGTGGCTCCGAAAGCGATTGGAAAGAAAATAGACCTGGAGGTTGAATGACCACCGTTTCATATCCCCGTAGAAGTCATTCAAATATGGATTGTCCTCCACGGATTCATAATAAGGCGTCCAGCCGAAGCGACTGCTCAGCAGACGGGTGAGGGAAGATTTGCCGGAGCCGATATTACCAGCCACAGCGAGGAACACGTTCCGTTCTATGGGTGTTGATTTCCGCCGGAGTGGAACACGACGGACAATACGTTTCTTCACTGGGCTCATGATATTATTGATGGATGATGGAGAAAAGTTTTTCCAATGCCTCCACCGCCCGTGGTCCGGGACGTGAGGAGATATCTGAATCGATCGAAAACACCTTCCCGTTTTGCACCGCCGGAACGTGCTTCCACTCAGGGTACATCGCAGAGAAGTTCGCGAGATCGCCAATCGCGTCAGACATAACGATGATGGTCTCCGGATGATAACCCACAATCGCTTCCCGACTGAGTGCGGGATAGGCGGTGGCTGCGTTCGCAGCGAGGTTCACGCCCCCCGCCAACGAAATGAGATGATCGAGGAACGTCCCACCACCGGCGACAATAATGGGCTGAAGAGACACTAGCAGAAGTATCCCCCTTTTCTTCCACTCCATTCCCCGGAACACGATCGAATCCTCATGTTCTCGCATCGACGCAACAACGCTCTGCGCCTCCGCTTTGTGTCCTGTCAGCATACCAAGATCGAGAAGGGATTTGTGAATCCCCGGGAGTGTTCTCGGATTGGTCACAAACAAGGCGAGATTAAGCTGTTTCAGCTTTGTGAAATCCTCCCGAACATTTCCTTCCATGCTGAGAACGATCAGGTCAGGCTCCAGCGCCACAATCGCTTCGATGTTGGGGTTGATGACGCCACCGATTTTCTGTTTTGTCTTTGCCTCCTCCGGGTAATTGCAATAGTCCGTTACAGCAATAACTTGATCCCCTGCACCGATCGCAAACAGTGTTTCCGTTACGCCAGGTGTGAGCGAAATGATACGGCGCGCGGGTTGACTGATCTGCAGCGCCTCGCCCCGGTCGTCGACAACCACTTCTTGAGAGTGGACAGCCGCGGAGAGCGATATCAAGAGAATGAGTGAACGAAGAAGGAGTGACATGAATGAGTTTCCAAGAATATACCTCTCCTCGTATCGAAAGGCAAGGAACACAAATTTCTCATGGTTGACTTTTCCTTCAAACAAGATTATCATTGACAGTCGTTCTCACGAATCTCCTTCAACAACAAGACCCTCAGCTGTGGACAAATTTCTCGTTCAGGGCGGTCATCATCTTTCCGGCACAGTCACAGTGAGTGGCGCAAAAAATGCGTCTCTCGCCCTCATGCCCGCAGCGTTATTGGCGAGCGGGACGTTCCATCTGCGCAACACGCCGAAACTTCGCGACGTGACTACCATGTCCAGTCTTCTCAAGTCGATGGGCATGAAGATTACATTCAAGGATCACGAACTCACTCTCGATACAAGCACGGTGCAGAAACATGAAGCGCCCTATCAACATGTGAAGAAGATGCGCGCGTCGATCTATGTTCTTGGCCCGCTGGTCGCACGGTTCGGACGCGCGAAGGTTTCTCTGCCGGGAGGATGCGCGTGGGGGCCGCGTCCGGTGAACCTGCACATACAGGGACTCCAGAAGCTTGGAGCGGAAATAGAAATGAAACGCGGATACATCCACGCGAGCGCAAAGCGTTTGAAAGGGGCACGTATCCAATTCGATGTCTCAAGCGTTGGAGCCACGGGGAATATTCTGATGGCAGCAACTCTTGCAAAGGGGACCACCACCATCGAAAATGCAGCGATTGAGCCTGAAATCACCTCCCTTGCCGAGTTCCTCCTGGCGATGGGAGCTAAAATCGATGGAATTGGAACAAACCGGCTGGAGATTGAAGGCGTTGATGAGTTGCATACTGCCGACGTTACCACGATACCAGATCGGATCGAAGCAGGGACGTTCCTTGTCGCCGCGGCAATGACAGGAGGATCCGTTACACTCGATCAGGTCAATCCGGAACATCTTAAAGCGGTCCTCGTGAAGTTGGAAGATGCAGGATGCCGGATTACTCTCGGGCCGACCTCCATTGCCCTCCAGGCGCCGAATGAGCTTCGTCCCGTTGACGTGACCGCATCGATTTACCCCGGCTTTCCCACCGATATGCAGGCCCAGTGGATTGCGCTCATGTGTGTTGCGAAGGGGACGTCAGTGGTCACAGATACAATCTACCTCGACCGTTTTAAGCATGTCCCCGAGCTGCAGCGGCTCGGTGCCGAGGTAACGATGAAGGAAAACTCCGCCATCGTGAAAGGCTCTCGCCAACTGATGGGAGCGACGGTGATGTCCACTGACCTTCGCGCGTCGGCATCCCTTATTCTTGCAGGTCTGGTTGCCGAGGGGACAACGGAGGTTCTTCGCGTCTATCACATCGATCGTGGCTATGAGGCCATTGAGGTAAAACTGCGACAGCTTGGAGCATCAATTGAACGAGCCGCCGGCGAGGAGTATTAGGAGAACTCGTGTCTCATCGCCGACGTACGATCACCCTCTCTCTCAGTTTTATATTCCCCTCTCTCGTTGCAACACAAATTCCTCTTCTGAATTATCTCGGCTATGAGTTTTCCGTCCTCATTGCGCTCATCGCCACCCTCTTGTGCGGAATCGACATCCCCCGTCAGATTGGAGTGACCTGGCGCGGAGCGTCATCCGAACCGAGGGAAGTTGGAACACTCCGGGCATTCCTGGCCGCACTTGCGGATCATTTACTTCTACTGCTTCTCCCGTTTGGAATCATGCTGCTCAATGCAATTTTCGTGAAGAATTGCTCCATCGCAGAAGGTATCGGTCTTTACCTCCTGATTCCCGTCATCACTGTGTTTTTTGCAGGCACGCTTGCATTTTTTGTGGCAGTGCATTACCGCCATCCTCGGTGGGTCTATTTTCTTTTTGTGGCTGCGACTTTTGTATATGCGCTTGCACTGGGATACTGGACACCGGCAGTCTTCTCCTTCAACTTCTTTTATGGATATTTTCCCGGTATAACGTACGATGAGGCGCTGGGGATTCAGTGGCCACTGATAACATTTCGTGTCATCACGCTTGTCCTTGCTGCTTTGCTGTATTGGCTCGCTGTCCGTCTGCTGAAACATACATCCCCACAAGAGCCTTTTGTCACCAAGGGGGTTCGTCTCCTTCGTTTCATGGTGGAGCCGCGACAGATATTTACTTCACTCGCAGTCTTTGGTTTCCTTGCGTTGACCTATGTGTATCGACAGGAATTGGGGTTTGAATCCACGAGCTCATTCATTCAATCGAGGCTCGGCGGCAAATCGGAGACCGAGCACTTCATCATTTTTTATGATTCTTCCTCGTTCTCCACCGAAGAAATAGGTTGGGTGGGAGCCGAGCATGAGTTTCGCCTTCATCAGATTAGCGAGGATCTATCACTGCCGTACAAAGGGAAGATCGAATCGTACATTTACCCGACGTCGGCGAGCAAGCAGCGTTATATCGGGACGGGAACGACCAACATTGCGAAGCCCTGGAGCGGTCAGGTTCACTTGACGAAGGAATCCCTGGATCAGAGCCTCAAGCATGAGCTTGTCCATGTTGCTTTCGCTCGATTTGGTGTGCCGGTTGTCCGCATTAGCTTGAGCACAGGACTGGTAGAGGGGGTTGCCATGGCAATTGAGTGGGATTGGGGGAATCGCACGCTGCATCAGTATGCTTCTGCAATGATGCGATACCATGCGGCTCCCGATATCAGGCCGTTGATGTTGTTCACCGGCTTTGCCGCGCAATCGTCTTCCGTCAGTTATGTCGTGACCGGATCGTTCTGCCGCTATTTGATTGATACGTATGGTATGCGTAAGATGACAAACGTGTACCGAACGGCAGACTATGATGCAGTGTATGGAAAACCGCTGGACCGTCTCATCGATGAATGGAGTGGATTCATTCGCACCATCCCCGGTACTGAACAAGACGCGGACATCGTCGACGTGCTCTTCCGTCGTCCAGCTATCTTTCGAAAGATATGCGCGAGGGTAATTGCACAACGACAAAAAGAGGCGGGCCGGCTTTTTGCCGCGGGAGAGTTCAGTCGGGCGTCGACGTTATTTGGAGAAAACTACCGGGACGGCGGCGGGTATAGTTCTCTTGCAGGGGTAATGGCTTCTGCTCTTCGACTGGGTGAATACGATACCGTCATTAGCACGTTTAATTCCATCATTATGAAGGATGAACGACCAGCCAGATTTCTCCCACTGTTCATCACGGCCGGCGATGCGTTTTGGGCAAGAGACGACAGAGTCAACGCCCGCTTCCTTTACGAGCGCGTTCGGTGTTCCGATGTCTCGGTGGGTCTTACGGAAGCAGCCTCGGTGCGGCTCGCTTCGTTGCGTGATTCTGCTGCGAATGATTTTTACATGAGTTATTTTATCTCCACTAGCTCAGATTCGGAGCGAACGGAATTGCTTGGTCACGTCGCGCCAACCGGATGGATCCCTCATTACCTTCGTGCAAAGATCGATCTTCGGGCGGGGCGACATCAGGACGCTCTTTCCTCGTTTGAGAGCATCGGCGATTCGATTCCTGATGCGTATCTCGAAGCTCTTCGACTTCGTGCTACCGGAGAAGCGCTTTTCTTCCTGCGTCAATTCCAGAAGGCAAAGATTGCCTTCTGGCACTCTCTGAACTATCAAGATTCTCCTTTCTCGGAAAACACGATCAACGACTGGGTCGCGCGCTGCGATTGGGTGGACCGTCGATCAGGCCAGTAGAGCGACTCTCTTCCGAATCCGAATGAATCCCTGCCACACTTCTTCGACGGATATCTCCGCAATAAATCCGGATGCCGGCATTACGATCTCGCATTCAGAACGATAGGGACGCCAGCTCACGGCATTCCATCTCACCTGCGGATAGAGTCCGATGACGGGTACCCGGAAGGCGTCCGCAATGTGAATCGATGATGTATCAGGTGAAATCAAGAGAGAAGATTGAGCGATCGTCGATGCAAAGTAATGAAATCCGGTATCGCGTTGTCGATGGAGACGCGGGTATCCCGCGGAGGCAATGATGTCGTCTGCAATATGGGTTTCATGAGGTGCGCTGAGAAGGATAACGACGGGTTTGAGGGAATCGCCCTCAAAACGACGCAACAGTTCCATCCACTTCGATGCTTGCCAGTATCGATTTCGATTTCCAGCGCTCAGGTTGATGGCGATGATGGGCTTCTTTTCTGGATTCAGTCTCGCAAGCTCTCCTGTGACAGCCTTATATTCCTCCTTCCCCAACTCCATCGAAGTATCAACTTCTGAATCTTGAATCTCTAAGCCCAATGCTTCGGGGATCTTCCTCATTCGTTCGATGATGTGTGTCGTTTCTCTGGGCGGACACGGAACGCTGATATCATGGTAACCCTGACCATTGCCGAATGAGAATCCGACACTTTTCCGCGCTCCGCTGAACCGCGCCAACAATTTGCTGGTGTTGCTTGGATTGTCATTCAAGTCGATGAGAAGATCGGGAGAGAACAGTCTCAGTTTTATCAGGAGAGGAACAACATCCATCCCCTTTCGGAAGAAGCGTACCTCGTCAACGTCATTGGAGTATTGAAGAAGCTCTTTGTTTCTCGGCAGAGTGACAAGAAGGATGCGGGCATCGGGAAACGAAGAACGAATCTTGCAGATCGCAAACCGGGAAACAATCATATCGCCGATCTTCCCGATGCGGATGATGGCGATCTTCTTAACGGAAGATTGCCTTAGAGATACATCAATGGTGGAGGTGCGTTGCCCGGATGTTACCATAAGTTCAGAAAGCAACGACCGCGCACAAGCGCAGCTCACTGCGATTACCAATGTGAAGGCGGCCTAAGTGATAGTAGCTGTAGGTCATTCAACATCCGAGTAATGTCTGTGCGAGGTTCCATCAACTTTTTTATATGGAAGATTTATTTTTCTTAATGTAACCCTCAACTCCAGGAAAAGCAATAACACTCAATTCACCCTATTTCCAAGCAACATTCAACTGTGTTTTGGATTTCTCCTCTTTTTTCATTTGTATACACCGTTAATATTGGTCGATGCAGACGTCATACCGGGGTAACGTATAGAAAGTGTCCCAGTATTTAGCCGAAATTACTCTTATCGGTTTGACAAGTTTCCACCAAGAAAAGATCGAAGCTGGTTTATACTTTTGAGTCTTTTTCCGCGTATATAGCATGGACTCTCTGAACGCGAATTCACTCATCATTCATTTGGGAGACACATACATGAAGCACATTCTGATTCTTCTTTGCGTTGCAGTCCTCACTCTGATCGGGTGTAAGAAGGACGACAATCCGGCAAATCCAGGGGGGGGCGGAGGCGGCACCATTACGGTAAGTGGGACAGTCCTTGATTTCTTTAGCCAACCAATTGCCGGTGCGGCAGTTGTCGTAAAGGGCATGGGTGCGGTGACCACCAATTCTGCAGGGGGCTTTACGTTTCCAAACGTCACTCCTCCGTACGATATCTCGATGGTCATCGGAAGTCAGAAGATAGCAATAGTCTACCAGGGACTCACAAGACCTGATCCTAGTCTCATATACACATTCGGGGCATTTGGCTCCTCAAGTTCCGCCACTATTAGTGGAAACGTCCCTGGCGCGGTAGGGAAAACAACTCGCGTTATTTTTGTAAGCGGTGATCAAGTAGGCTCAACAACAGCCAATCAGACAACCGGCGCATACAGTTTTGGCGTGAGCTGGTATTCGTCAGCTGCGTCATTAAGCGGGACTCTTTATGTCCTCCGCTTCACAAGGGGAGCGAATAACCTCCCAAGTGATTATGATGCATTCGGGAGTCAGTCACTCACGATCAGTGCTGGCGGAACATTTGCCAACAATAATTTCACTGCCGGACAACTGACTGACCCGGTCGATCAGAACATTAGTGGGAGTGTAACAATCCCGACGAACTACACTCTTAACCAGCGGGGTTTGTATGTTCAGTTTGGCCAATCCCCTATCTTCATCGGAAGTGAAGGTGGAACACTTGGCACTAACTTCAGCTATACAGTGCCGAGCGTTACAGGTGCCACCTATGGCGTCACTACGGGGGCAGCTTTCAGCGCCCGAAGTGCATTTTACTTCAAATCGAATATCGCCGCTGGAACATCAAATGTCTCCCTTCCATTGCAGGCTGCCCCACAGTTGAGTCTGCCGGTCAACAATGGCACAAACGTGGACACCTCAACGTCGTTTCTCTATGCACAAGGCGGAGGCACCGGGGTGAATGTCGTGGCCATATCGCCGAATACTCCTGGCGATCCCTCGTTTGTTATCTTTACTTCACAAAGTATGACGTCGATCCCGAATCTCTCCGCACAAGGGCTTGGACTACCATCAAACAAGAGTTACACATGGCGTGTGCAACAAGTGTTCCCTGCCGCATCCATTGATGCGATAGCTTCGGGTAATTATATTAATACATTAAACGGAAGGACAGGCGATTTCGGGCAAGGTACTTCTGAATCGTTCAGTTTCACAACTCGTAACTAAGTAGGGTCGATAGTTTGACTACGGCGGACATTGCGTCCGCCGTTTCTTTTTGCCCAGTTTTTCTACGTTGAACCAGTGGTCTTCAAGATTTCCCCGACCACGGCCTTGACTGCCTCCATGACTGCGGACACGGAAAGGTCTTTCATACACTCGTGGTTGTAGGGACACTCAAGCTTGTTGCATACAATGCAGTGAAGATCAGATTTATGGACGTAGCCAGAATGAACCGAATATGGCCCATGCTTAGTAGGATCGGTAGGCCCGAATATCCCGATCGTAGGAACACCCATCGCTGCAGCAATATGCATTGGACCGGAATCGTTGGCGAGAACCACTGCGCACTGTTTCATGAAACCGGCTATTTCCTTTACCGAGGTCTTCGGGGCAAGCACCGCCTTTTCTCCTAATCCATTCTTAATTACTTCGGCATCCTCCTCATCGCCGGGTCCCCACAGAATGAGGAGTTGAACTACAAAATTCTTATGAAGCGCAAAAGCTATCTCGATCCACTTTGAGGGATCGCATCGCTTCGATGCCCAACCTCCACCAGGAATAATGGCTGCGATAGGTTTAGTGTTTTCGTTTCGTGCTTCCCAAAACCTCGTCGCACACTCTTCGTCCTCAGGTCGAACAACATACTTGATCTTTTTTGATATGATCGGAACGCCAAGAGGGCGCAGCAGTTCGAGATTATGCTCTGCGGAATGGACCTCACCCCGCTCCCCGGTTGCGAGATGGTTGTATGCATACCTTCGTCCACGATATGAATAGCCAACGCGATGGGGTGCACCGGAAAAAAAAGTAATCTGGGCACTTCGAGGATTTGACCAGAGGTCAAGAACGAGATCGTACTTTTCACGGCGCAAGCGCCATGCGACCGATCCGACAAACTCTGTTTTGCGCATTGTGTGCACCTGTCGGACAAGAGGATGGGAATCCACGGCACCCTTCGCAAAATCCTCGGTAAGATAATCAATGCGGGCAAGAGGAAAATAAGCGGCGAGGTTTTCAAGAATAGTGGTGGAGAGGACAATGTCCCCGATACCGCGCGGCTTGATACAGAGTATGTTATGAATTTCTTCGGGTTGAATCTGAGGAGCCCGCATCTTCGTCGTGTTGTGAAAAGTTTCGTACAAGGTAGCGCGATGGGAGGTGAAACTCAAACAATCGTTCATCTCGAGATCTTTTGAAGCCAAATCCTCGTTGCATTTCTCCATCATTTTGCCGTACTTTTTACACCTTTTGCAGAACTTACCGACACACACTTAGACAATTCTGGCTATTGGAGCTTGTTGATGAACACTACGATCGTCGATATTATCGCCCGTGAAATACTTGATTCAAGAGGGAATCCAACCATTGAAGTCGATGTCGAGCTGGAGGATGGAAACATTGGGAGGGCAGCAGTCCCAAGTGGCGCCTCAACAGGTGAGCACGAAGCGGTGGAGCTGCGTGATGACGATAAGAGTCGCTACCTTGGCAAAGGGGTCCTGAACGCCGTCGAGCACGTGAACAATCTCATCGCCGAAGAGCTCACCGGCTTGGACGCACAGGATCAGGTAGGGATCGACCGCCTCATGATCGATCTGGACGGAACACCGAATAAGTCCAAGTTAGGTGCGAATGCAATCCTCGGCGTGTCCCTTGCAGCGGCAAGAGCTTCGTCTCTTTCCCTCGATGTTCCTTTGTACCGATATATCGGCGGGACGAATGCAAAGTACCTTCCTACACCGATGATGAATATTCTCAACGGCGGAAAGCATGCAGACAATAATGTTGACTTCCAGGAGTTCATGATTGTTCCGGTCAATGCCCCATCCTTTGCCGAGGCACTTCGCATGGGTGCGGAAATATTCCATGCCTTGAAGGGCGTCTTGTACAAAAAGGGGTATAACACTGCTGTTGGCGACGAAGGTGGGTTTGCCCCAAACCTGAAATCCAACGATGAAGCCGTTGAGGTTATTCTGGAAGCGGTGACAAAAGCCGGATATGAATCCGGGAAAGACGCGTATATTGCAATTGATGTCGCCTCGAGTGAGATGTGGGAGAGTGGAAAGTATAAGTTTTACAAGTCCTCAAAGCAGACAAAGTCCCCCGATGAAATGGTCAAATTCTACGAGTCCTGGATCAAGCAGTATCCGATTCTTTCCATTGAGGATGGGATGGCAGAAAACGACTGGGACGGGTGGAAACTCCTCACCGATGCGCTTGGCAAAAGCGTCCAGATTGTTGGAGACGACGTGTTCGTCACCAATACCGAATTTCTCAATCGTGGAATCGAGATGGGCGTTGCTAATTCAATTCTTGTCAAGGTGAATCAAATTGGCACGTTAACGGAAACGCTCGATGCGGTGGAGATGGCAAAGCGAGCAGGGTACACCAGCATCATCAGTCACCGATCGGGGGAAACTGAAGACGCCACCATTGCCGACATCGCCGTGGCAACGAACGCAGGTCAGATCAAGACCGGATCGGCGAGCAGGTCAGATAGGATTGCCAAGTACAACCAACTTCTCCGGATCGAGCAGGAGTTGGATAGCGCAGCGGTTTATGCTGGTCTTGCTGCATTTCAACGATAACCAATCACACTCTCAAACAAACAACCACCACTGAACGAGATTTATGGCTGAGACAGTCAAATTCGGAACTGATGGATGGCGCGCAGTAATCGCCGATGACTTTACTTTTGATAACCTTTCTCGCGTTGCCTTTGCGACGGCGATGCATTACCAGAAGCACAAAAAGATCCGCGGCGGCATCGTTGTAGGATACGACGCCCGGTTCATGTCACGTGAATTTGCCGAAGTGGCTGCCGTTGCTATTGCAAATCAGGGAATCAAGGTCAAACTCGCCGATAGCATCGTCACCACCCCGATGGTCTCCCTTGTAACCAAATTGGATAACGCAGCCGCGGGCATTGTTATTACGGCGAGTCATAATCCACCCAAATACAATGGCTTCAAGATCAAGGGTGACTTTGGCGGCCCCGCTCATCCGGAGATGATTGCCAAGGTCGAAAAGCAACTCGGCAAAGTGCTGAAGAAGAAGCTCCCTCCCATGAAGCGTTCTCTCCAGCAGCTTATAGCAAGGGGCACGATCGAATACGTAAGCATGAAGCAACGATACCTTGACGACCTCGCAACAAAGATTGATCTTGACCTGATCCGCAAATCGAACATTCGAATTCTCTATGACGTCATGTACGGCGCCGGTCAGGGTGTGCTCGACAAGACCATGCCGGAGATCAGGCAGATCCATTCGACCTTCAACCCTTCGTTTGACGGTACCAATCCGGAACCCCTTGCGAAAAATCTCGGTGAACTCATGCGTACCATGAGCGCCGAGAGTTATGATATCGGCATTGCCACAGACGGCGATGCGGATCGGATCGGTGCCGTTGATGAGCATGGAAACTTCGTTGACTCTCACAGAATTTTCTGCCTCCTGATGAAGTACCTGCACGAACAGAAGGGTTTGTCGGGAGATGTCGCGAAATCTTTTTCCGTAACACAGATGGTTGATAAGATGTGTGAGCGTTACGGATTGACACTTCACGAAACACCAATCGGCTTTAAACATGTTTGTCGCCTCATGACGGAAGGCGATGTGCTCATTGGCGGAGAAGAAAGTGGCGGTTTAGGAGTGAAGGGACACATCCCTGAGCGGGATGGGATTTTCCTTGGCCTCCTTCTCTGCGAAATGATGGCTATTCGACGCAAATCCATGGGCGCCCTGGTGCAGGAGTTGATGGAAGAATATGGCAATCACGAGTTCCACCGCATCGACAAGCATATGACAGAAAAGGAAAAGAAATCTATCATGAAACGCTTCAGCAAGCCAGTGAAAGAGCTCTCAGGGATGCGTGTTATCGGTCGGAAAGATATCGACGGCCATAAGCTTTTTGTCGAGAATGGCTGGCTTCTGGTGCGTGCATCGGGAACGGAACCTCTTATCCGTTTCTACGCCGAGGGGGACAGCATGGAAACGGTGAACGCGCTGCTGGATGCAGCTACCAAGGGAT